>JAUSPC010000185.1 GCA_030655835.1 Pelolinea sp. | reverse complement strand
ATTATGGCTGGTTGTTGGTGTTTGGTGTTTTTCTTGAACATAAGATGATTATATTAAAGTTTTGCCGTTTTGTGGTATCTTTTTGCAGTGAAGTCATAAATGATTCATCATTAATTAAGAAAAAATTCAGGCCAAAAGGATAAGAAAATGGAATGTAAGCAGCCATCGAATATGGAAAATTGTAATTGTAGTTACGAACCATGTGCTCGAAAGGGGATTTGTTGTGAGTGTATCAGTTACCATTTACGTATGCGCGACCTGCCTGCATGCTGTTTCCCGAATGATGCGGAACGCACATTTGATCGTTCTTTTGAACATTTTGCACAATTGGTTTCCTCTGGAAAAGTGTGAGATCTGAATCTTGTGACAAAAAACGGCAGCGATATTAATCGCTGCCGTTTTTTTACAATTAATACTTTTTGACGCGAACAGAGGACCTATTAGGGCTGTTTACACATACTTATTAGCCGAAATAATTGATCTTCTGATGATTAATTAACCAAGCGATGAAAAGTTTTCTATTCTTTGTCCGCTGGTTCTGGTAAAAATTTACCGTGATAAATGGCCCCTCGGGCGCGGATAAACTCATTTGTCAATTTTGTTATTACTTCCTCGGAGGGCCGTTCACTGAAATATGCGGTCCTCATATAAGCATAATTGACGATTTCCCATGCAACTGCTGCGATCATGGCATTATCATCAAGGCCATCAGGTAGATCAGACATAGTATTCTCCTTATAATTTGTTGGATTACACTTGAATTGTGCAATCACCCCGTATAAAATAATGATACATATATATTTTACTGGAAAATAGGACTTTTCGTACAAAAGAATTTTGGAGATTGGATATGACAAAAAATGTGGGCGTGCTTACTGCTGGCGGAGATACACCTGGTCTGAATGCGGCACTGCGTGGATTGGGGAAATCGGCCATGTATAAATATGATCTTCAGTTGGTTGGTTTTTATGATGGGTTCCGCGGTTTGCTGCATGATCGGTCCATTTTATTAGATGATTCCACGCTTTCTGGTATTCTCACCATTGGTGGAACGATCCTGGGGACCAGCCGGGATAAACCGCACAAGATGGATGTGGGCGGAAAGCTTCAGGATATGCGGGATGCGATGGTTGATACTTATAACAGACACCATCTGGATGCATTGGTGTGCATGGGGGGCGGGGGAACTCAAAAGAACGCCTATGGATTGATGGAAAAAGGGTTGAATATCATCACACTCCCAAAGACGATTGATAATGACATCGCAAATACGGATGTCACCCTCGGGTTTGACACCGCATTGGGAATTGCCACCGAGGCGATCGACCGATTACACAGCACCGCGCACAGCCACCACCGCATTATTCTCGTGGAGATCATGGGGCATAACGCGGGTTGGTTGGCGCTTGGTTCTGGGATTGCCGGAGGAGCGGATGTGATTCTTATCCCGGAGATCGCGTATGACATCCATAATATCGCGGATGCGATCTTGGATCGCTCGCGCAGCGGGAAGCATTTCTCCATTGTCGCTGTATCAGAAGGAGCGATGTCTAAGGAAGACCGCAAGTTGGAAAAGGGATTGGTTGAATCGAAGCAGGCTGCAAAGGAAAAAAAGGAAAAGGAAAAAACCAGGAAAGCGCTTGAGGAATTTTATTCGACCCAATCTGAACGCACCTTAAAACTCTCCCGTGAATTAGAAAAATTGACCGGGCTTGAATCACGCGTCACCATTCTCGGGTATGTGCAGCGCGGCGGCACCCCGTCCGCGCGCGATCGGCTGCTTGGTTCAATGATCGGCGGATCGGCAGCAGCATTGATCGCTAAAGGCACGAGCGGCGTCATGGTTTCTGTTAAAGGGCAGACAACAAAACCTGTCAAACTGGAAACGGTTGTCAATAAGCGCCGAAAAGTGCCAACCGATCATTTGTGGGTAGAAACCGCCCGCCGCGTGGGAACCTGTCTGGGTGATTAGGCGATCGCTGTTTAAAATCTGATTGGGAAATTCCATCCATTATTTTTCTGCTTCAATAGAAGAAATTAAAGGAAAATTGGTTCTGTTTGTATCTGAAGAAACAGATTTATCTGATTTCAAATTCTTTAATTGAGTGAGAAGAAAGGCTCCTATTCAAAGGGATATCGCAGCCCGGTCATCTGCCAATTTGATCTCCGCGTTGAGTGTCTTTTCCTGTGAAAATTGGGCAGCGCCTTTTGTCCTTTGCGTTTTGCCAGATTAAAATTGATATAAAATAAGGTTATGGAGGGTGTGCTTAAATGAAAAGGAATTTGTATTTCATTCTGATGGTGCTTTTCATTTTGTCAGCTTGCTTACCAATCCCCAAAGGATTGGATCAACCTGCCACTGCCACGCAGGGGGCGACCGCAACCATAATACCAACCAGCACAGGGACACCTGAACCAACCCAAACTGATGCCCCAATTGAATTTCTTCCCCATATTTTGACCCTTTCGGTTAATTAAATGTCATTATGCGAAGAAAAGCCAATATACTTTATCTGAACCCGTTTGCCATCAGCTCCACAAAGCGCGGCTGATCCACTTCCAGGATGATCTCCGCATTAGGTGTCTTGCCGCCGGTGCCTACCCAATCCACGACCGTCATCCCGCGCGTTGCTTCCCCATTCAGCTCAACCGATAAGTGACGGATTTCTTTCCTTTTAACGATAGATGGCTCAAGCGCGACCGCCATCGCCAGTCCATCGGGTGCGAACATGCCTTCCATATGGAAATGCTCTTTAATGAAAGCCATTGCGTACGCTTCGATCTTCTCCGCGAATTTCGCTTTTGGGGTTTCGATCGCGTACAGCATTTCAAGGTCGTTTTTTGTCAGCCCGGTGGCTGTGGTAATTTCCCAATCCACCACCCGCACCATCGGCCATTTATCAAACACGATGCGCGCGGCTTCCGGGTCAAAGTAGATATTAAATTCAGCTGTCACATGCGTGTTGCCTTTCCCTGAGACTGCCCCGCCCATGATGGTCAGCTCTTTGAACTTTTTCGGCAGGTCAGCATCCAGCATGGTTGCGACGGCAATATTGGTCAGCGGTCCGAGCGCCACGACGCTGAGTTCGCCGGGGTTGGCATTGGCGAGGTCGATCAGAGCATGAACGGCGTGTTTGACTTCCGGTTGTCTTTCTGAAGTGGGTATGCCGCAGTCACCCAACCCGTCCACGCCATGCACATAAGACGCGTGCATTGGGGGATTGACCAAAGGGAGAGCGCAGCCGGGGTACACAGGCACATCCTGCCCGGCCACATCCAGCACTTTGAGCACATTGGCTGTGGTCTTCACCACATCCACATTCCCGCTCACAGAGGTGATCGCTTCGACTTTGGTGTTCTTGTGACCGAACGCTAAAAGGATCGCCTGCGCGTCATCAACCCCGGTATCTGTATCAATAATGATCCTGTTCATTTAAATCCTCGTTTATTTTTTGATCTTTGCTGCTAATTCTGAATGTTTAATTTCAAGCTCCGCGCAGGCCTGCTGATAGTTTACGGTCAGCCAATCATCATTTCTGAACAACCATTTTCCATCGACCATCACATCGCGCACATGCTGCCCGGTGATGGAATACACGATGGCTGTATACACGTCCTGCCCGCCCATCGGCGCCCACCCGATCTCGTCCAGGTCCAGCGAGATCAGGTCTGCTTTCTTGCCGACCTCTAACGATCCAATTTCATCTTCTTTTCCAATCGCGCGGGCCCCACCCAGAGTGGCCATATCAAGAATGGCGCGGGTAGGCAGCGCGGCAGCGTCTTTATGTAACAAGGCCATCAATTTTCCTGCCAGTGATAATTCCTTGAACATATCGTAGCTGTTATTGTTGGTTACATTATCTGTACCCAATGCGACGTTCACTCCAGCTTCTAAAAGCTCAACAAGCGGAGCAACTCCTGCTGCATTGCGCATGCCTGATGATGGGGCTGCTGCGACGGTGAAAGGCTTTCCTTCTAATAGATGCAGATCTGCAATCGGGATGGTGATGCTGTGCGCCGCGATGATCGGATATTCGAGAAACCCCATCTCGTTCAGCTGCGTCAGCGCGGAGTGACCGTATGCTTTTCTACAGTGATCATTTTCTTCTTGTCCGGTTCCAAAATGGGTATGAAATCCGGCATTATATTTTTCCACGAGTTCTTTTTCTAATTCCATCGCGGTGATGCTGTTATCAACGAAGAATGCATGCGGACCAGCCCATCCGGTCAGAAGATGATCGTCTTTGAGAGATTCAAGAAATGCGGCTGCCGCGGCAAGTTCGCGATTGCGGGCTTCTTCTTTTCCCAGCTCGACGATCCCGTATGCGAGTACTGCACGCATGCCGCTTTCCCTCACACTGGGGACGATCTGATCCATCCAGAAATACTGATCCACAAAACAGGTCGTACCGGTGCGGATCATCTCAGCGCACGAAACAGAAACTGCAGATGGGAGCATGTCGGGTGTCATGTCAAATTCCAGAACGCGGATGGTGTTGTACCATCCTTCAAGGGAGAACAATGTATGCCCTTCCACATGACCCCGGAAAAGCGTCATCGGGGTGTGGGTGTGAGCGTTTATTAACCCAGGCATGACCAATCGATTGCCTAGATTGACCTCTGAATCGTATTTCCTATTCTTGGGTAGGTCCTTCTGATATCCTATTTCAACGATCCGGTCATCTTCAATTACCAGATAACCATCCTTATAAATTTGGTCCGTCGTATCAAGACAGGCGACCATTCTGCTTGTGATCAATTGATTTTTCATTTGATTATTCTATATGATTTTTAAGAATATAGGTATAGAAATGTGTTTTTTCTTTTAATCTAAAATTACATTTTGTTAATAGTGGGATCAGGCATTGTGTGGTTTAATCTTTACATTAAAAAGCAAATGGTAAATAAAAAGGTCATCTTCTGGGTGTTAATACTTATGATGGGGATATCCGCGTGTTCCCCACCTCCGCCTTCATCGGTATCTGATGAGGATGCGGCAGGAGATACCGATGCATTAACGGTTCAAATCACTCCAATAGTTTCTCCAACTTCTCAGCCAAGCCTTTTTTCACTGGAAAGTTTAGCAAAACGCACTTATGGCAAAGGGGAGTTTAATGTGGAATATACCTGGGAAAGACAGGCAGATTTTGTGCGTTACAAAGTAAATTACACGAGTGATGGTTTGACCATGCACGGATTTGTGAATATTCCCGTAGGGGAAGGTCCGTTCCCCGTAGTGATCGCGCTGCACGGGTATATTCCTGCCAACGAATATGAAACCCTAGATTATTCCTCACGCTATGCGGATTCTATTGCCCGAAAGGGATATATTGTGCTTCATCCAAACATGCGCAACTTCCCGCCGTCAGATTCAGTACCCCGCACACGGGATTATCTCAGCGGATATACCGTTGACGTGATGAACATGCTTGCTTATGTCCGCGATCTAGCCGGGCAGCCGGGTATTTTTGAGAATGCTGATCTTTCCCGTATGGGAATATGGGGACATAGTTTGGGAGGCGGCACGGCTTTGCGTGTGGTTGGATTGGTCGATGAGATCCAGGCAGCAGCTATTTATGCCGGGGTGAGCCAAAGATATACGAATGCGTCCACAGGGTTCGAAATTTTTGACTATGCGGGAACTAATGCTGCATTCAGTGTTCATCACGGAACTGAGGATGATACTATTTCAATAAATTGGTCACGCCTGCTGTGCAAACAACTGGAAGATGCCGGAAAGCAGGTGGAATGCTATTATTACGATAGCCAACCACATACATTTTATAGACAGGGGGAAGGCGACGCATCGTTCATCAAACGAACAATTGAGTTATTTGATTCTCAAATAAAAGATAGTTAAGAGCTTTGAAAGATGCTTAAGTACATTATGTAAAACGTTTCAAATCAAGATCAATCTAAACATGGATCATATAACCTTAAAAACATATATAACGCAATCAGGACTTAGCTAAATAGTAGATTTCACCCGCGTTGCCGAAGAATTAAATGATTTAAAAGCGAATCTGGCCGAGATCCTGCTGAATGTGCTTATTGAAGGAGAACTCGAACAGGTTTCAAGCATCGTTGAAGATAGTTTTACGGCTGAAGCAATTATCTTCAGTGCGGGGTTAGAGCTGATCGATCGCTGCGACCATCTGTCGGGATATCCAAAACCGACAAACCGCATCCTGGAATAGAATAAAATTATTTTAACCTCCGTTTATTGGACAATCAAATCCCATAATAAACTATTTTAGGTTAAAATCACTTCTTTTGTTTAAGTTAACGATCTATTTATTATAGGAGTATCCCTGCCAAGAAAGCGTAAAATAAGACCCATGACGAAAATATTTTCCAGTTATTTAAATAATATAAAAAGTTTCAATCGCAATATCAAACTTTACTTATTGACCCTGTTTATCATCAACCTTGGGTTTGGCGCGTTCCAGGCAGATTTCAATCTGTATATCCTTGCGATGGGGATGACGCCTGCCTTTTTAGGTATAATCTTAAGTCTGACGCCTTTTGCGGATGCGATCGCAGCCATTCCGGTTGGTTTTTTAGCAGAAAAGATCGGTTTCAAACGTGGTTTATTATTTGTCAACCTGATCGTTGGTGGCGCGTATTTCCTGCAGATCATCACGCCAAATCGGACAGTCATCGCAGTTGCAGCGTTTTTGATAGGACTTGTAGCCTGCGGTAATTTCATCATTCAACTCCCTTTTGTATCCCATTACGCTGGAGAAAACAATAAAAATCAGGCCTACACACTCTTAAGCCTTGTTTTTTATATCGGCAATTCGATCGGCGCGTTAATAGGTGGCTCTGTGGTCGGTTGGATCACCGCAATCTTTTCAAACGAAGTAACGGCGTACCGGTTAATATTAGCGGTTTTCAGCCTGGTCATTATTGCTGGCTGCGTGCCGTTGTTATTCATGGAAGATGATAAACCTTCCGGTCAAACGAAGATCAGTCTTTCTCCATATCTAAAAGGGGTGGATGCGAATACGATCAAATTTGCCCTGGTGGAATTATTTGTGGGGTTCGGCCTCGCGTTTATTGCCTTGTTCCTGAATGTGATCTTTGTGTATTATTTCAATTCATCTGTAGAAATGTATGGCGTGATGAGCGTTGTAGCTCTTGTCCCGATCATTTTCTTTCTGTTCACAGGCCCCTCGATCGCTGAGAAGATCACTGGTATTAAAGTGGTGTTCATCAGCCGATTTCTTTCGATATTCTTGACGTTAGGAGTGGTTCTTACTCAGAATGTGTTCATTGGGAGCGGATTGTTTATCCTCTATCGGGCGATTTTCGGGCTGGCGCAGTCGCTTTGGTTCTCGTATGCGATCTCGAAGGCAACCCGGCGTTCGCGCATGGCAACAGCTGTCTGGTTGGAAATCGCTTTTCAGATCGGGCTTGGAATTGCCGCGTTGGTTGGCGGCAGGTTGGTTGCCAGCGGATCTTACCTGATGTTGGGCATCCTGTCCTCGGCCGCTACCGCGATATCTTTCCTGCTGACCTACATATTCTTTGGAAAAAAGGAAGCACAACTAAAAGCCTAAACCGCCTTCGTACTTAAGAATTCTTTTTTTTCGAATTTATAAATCACTAATGTTCTTTAACAACTGGCTGCGGTATTCTTAAAATAAAGTAATCAGGTATATCCATGCAATCAGACGAAAAAACAATAGAAGAATATATATCCGAATTGCCGCATGATCGGCAGGATGCGATCCGTAAAGTAAGGAAAGTGATCTTAGAGAACCTGCCAGAGGGTTTTGAGGAAGTGATGAACTGGGGCATGATCACGTATCAGGTTCCGCTTTCTGTATTTCCAGATACGTATAACAAAAAACCTTTCATGTATGCCGTTCTCGCGTCACAAAAGAATCATATGGTGGTCTATCTCAGCAGTATATATACAGATGAGATTAAACGTGCCCAATTTGAACAGGCATACCGAGCAACCGGCAAATGCTGTGATGTGGGTAAGTCCTGCGTCCGCTTCCGGAAGTTAGACGATCTACCTCTACCTTTGATTGGCAAAGCCATCGCTTCGATTGGCATGGCTGATTTTATTGAGTTAGTGAAAAAAGCAGGGTCTGTCAGAAAGAGCAAAAAGAAGAATTAACCAATTATCAGTTCGCTTTTTTATGGCGTTTTATCGAGCAGATTGATCATCTCCTGAACCATTTGCTTGCTTGTGAATCTATCTGTATGTTCAGTTTGTTCATCCATTTGTGCCAGACATGCCGCTGCATAATCCTGAAAGAAGACGCGGCTGGTTGATCTGACCGCTGATTGGACGGCAGAAAGCTGCTGCATGATTTCCCGGCAGTCCCTTTCCTCATTCAGCATTGATTGGATACCGCGCAATTGGCCTTCAATTCGCTTCAGCCGTTGAATGAGTTGTGTCTTCGTAATTTCATTCTCGATTTTCATAAAAAAACCCATAATTTATACCGGCACACGGCCGATAGGTAATTATCCCCCTCAGGTGAACCTGCCGCCCGGAGCACAACTGCTGCTGGAGGAAATTGATGGTCCTGCACTGGAAGAGCCGAAAGATGCGGCTGCGCTGATCTTCTTGCTGGTATCCTGGTAGCCACAGGAAGGGCAGCACGGTGTTAGATCCGCTTCAGAAAATCGAACAATTCGTTCGAAATCTTTCCCGCACGTATTGCATTGATATTCGTATAATGGCATTAATTCTTTACCTCATATATTCTTTATATACTCCCCCCCAGTATATCAAGGATTTCCAGAAAAAGCAAGATTAATAGGATCTATTGGCTTTTAACTCTTATACCAAAGGGAAACTTATGCTAAGGCAAGATACTTATCCTCAAATACTTCTGCAGCCATCTATCTGAATACAATATTTACATCATTTTATGGTAAGATATTGAAGTTTACATAAAAAACTACCAACCATAAATCTGGAATGTATTTTTTAATATGAATGTTTCACAATCCATTATTCTGGCAGTATTATTCATCCCCTTACTTGCTGTCATATTAGGCCGGCTGCGGATGGATGTTGCCGCTCTAACCATACCCACAATTTTTGCGCTGCTCCAGTATGCGGGATTGGGCATTTTTAGCTCGCCCGGGCACCCGGATATGGCGCTGCGAGCTTTTTCCGGATTCAGCGAGGATCCGGTCGTTATCCTGGTAAGTGTTTTTATTTTAACAGCCGCGCTGGAGAAAAGCGGATTCGCCAGATGGATAACCATTCAAATACTGAAAATCGGCGGTAATTCAACTAACAAATTGATATTTCTGTTTTCAGGAACTGCTGCGCTGTTGTCGCTTTTTATGAATGATGTAGCGGCCGCAACGCTGCTTATCCCCAGTGTGATGGAAGCTTGCCGCCGTACTGGTATCAATCCCGGAAAACTGCTTATTCCGGTTTCTTTCGGCAGCTTGCTTGGAGGAATGGCCACCTATTTTGCAACAGCAAACATTATTGCCAGTTCGCTGCTTCAGAGCGCCTCTCCCTCGCAGGAACCTCTGAATGTACTTTCGTTTTTGCCAACTGGCGGGCTGATCGCACTTTCCGGACTGCTCTTTATGACATTTTTTGGTAACCGTTTGCTGCCGGACCGCGAAGGGGCAGCTGCATTTCGCAAGGATAAACTAACGGGCAGCGATTTAGAAAAATCATATAATTTGGTCGAACGCACTTGGAAAGTCAGGATCCATAAACACTCTCCTTTATGCGGATGTACCCTGCGTGAAATCGGTTTGGGTGAAAATTTTGGTATTGTCGTGGCTGCCATTCGGAATGGAAAACGCAGCTTGCTTTTTCCCGCCCCAGAAGTGGAAGTTAAAGCTGGGAACCAGTTGTTGATTATAGGGCGGGAAGAGCGTGTTCGAGAGCTTGCAAACCAGGGTGTGCAGATCAAACCCGAAGATATGGAGAATACGCTCAGCAAGCGCGGTCTGGTGATCTTTGAACTTCTGGTCATGCCGCGTTCAGGTGCTGTCGGAAAAACGCTCAAGGATCTGGATTTTCGTAAGCGCTACGGCTGGTCTGTGTTGGCACTGCAGCGGGGTAGCAGCAACTACCGCACAGATGTTGGTTCTATGCGCCTGTCTGTGGGTGATTCACTCCTAGCGGTAGGCGAATCCTCTCGCAGAGATGCAACGCGAAATGACCGGGATTTTATTATGCTGGAGGCAAGCCCGGCTGACCAACCGCTTCGATTGAAAGAAACAGGCATCAGCCTGGGATTGCTCTTAGCATCTGTTGCTGTCGCGGCTCTGGGAATACCTGTTTTTGCCGCCACATTGGTTGCCGCCCTGCTCGTGATCTTCAGCGGAACGATTTCCATGCAGGAAGCGTATGAATCTATCGAATGGCAGGTCATCTTTGTGGTTGGGGGAATGTACAGTATCAGTATTGCTTTAGTGGAAAGCGGTCTGGCTCAAAGCGCCGGATTACTTCTATCTCGTCTAGCAGAATTGTTCGGACCGCTTGGGCTTGCAGGCGGCGGATTTGTAATAGCTTCCCTGCTGTCGCAGATCATGGGTGGCCAGTTTGAAATGATGGTGACCGGGCCGATTGCGATCAGCGCCGCAATTCAGTATGGTCTAAGCCCGCAGGCAATCGCCCTGGCTGTAGCCCTTGGCTGTTCAAATTCCTTTCTTACGCCCATGGCGCACCCGGCCAATTTATTGATGATGGCACCGGGCGGATATAAATTCAGCGATTTTTTCAAGATCGGCTGGTGGCTTTTCATGATCTCTTTTATTATGCTGCTGGTGGGGATGGTAGTTTTTTGGAAGCTCTAGAACAAAATACTAGATAAAAGGTATTAGTCAGGGCAGAGGTTTTTTTTAGAAAGTACCAACAGAATATTACGCTCTTACCTATTTTTCATTGTTAATCCACCAATTCAAAAAACAAAAGATATTACTTCCTTCTTTAAAAATCGTTATTTCCTACTTGAAAAAAATCTTCAATGTCAGTATAATTTCGCTTGTATGTGGATATAAGGATATAAGGAATAAAGGATATCTATATGGTTGACAAAAAATTAGAAATTGAAATCGAAATGCTGCACAAGCGCATTTGCCAGGCCCTTGCAGACCCGACCCGGATCCTGATCCTATATCATTTGGCGGATAAACCCTGCTATGTGAATGAACTGGTTGACGCATTGAATATCCCCCAATCCACAATTTCCAGGCATCTGGGTGTTCTCAGGGAAAAAAACCTCGTTGCGGCTGAGCGGGATGGCTCGGCTGTTAAATATACCCTTGCCGATCACCGCATTATTGAAGTTTTGGATATTATGCGCACAATTCTGGCGACTCAGCTCGTAAACAGCATTGAAATTGCGCAATCATTGATCGAAGAATAAAGTAGGTAATGATCTACATACTTATTAATAAAAGGAGAAATATTCGACAGAAAAAATAACTGTAAAAATCATAAATAATTATATTTTTTAGTACCAGTTGGACAATAGCTTTTTTATGGAGAGAGAGTTTATGAAAATTGGCGTAATGATCTTAGAGGGGCCTTATCAGCACCAAGCAGTGGATTCGGCCTACCATTTTTTAAAAGCAGCCATAGCCAGGGGACATGAAATTGTGGGTATTTTCCTGTATACCGATGGCGTGAATACCATCAACAAATATATTAATCCTCCCGGAGAACGAAATATCAGCAAACAGTTAAATGAGCTGGGTGAATCAGGTATAGATATTGTTGCCTGTACCGCCTGTTCCAAGTTCAGAGGTTTGCGTCCAGACATGAAGGTGGAGCATGTGCGCCAGTCCGGTTTAGGATCACTGGCGGAATATTTGCGTGCCGCGATGAAGACACTCTCGATTACCTTTGCCCGGTTGAGCTGATATCAGCGTCTCTTGGGAGCTGAATAGTCCTAACTGTCTCTGCGGTCGCAGAGCATAAGGGAATTTCTTTGACTAAAACCGAAGTGCACATTGAGCGCACAACTCACACAGATGATCCTGAGTTTACCCAATTTAATATTGAGCTAGTTCTAGATGGAGAATTTGATAAACGTGAAAAGATAATTT
The DNA here is from genome assembly GCA_030655835.1 of Pelolinea sp. Classification (GTDB taxonomy): domain Bacteria; phylum Chloroflexota; class Anaerolineae; order Anaerolineales; family Anaerolineaceae; genus Pelolinea. Next base: position 1,240 of record JAUSPC010000185.1, on the reverse strand, counting down.
TATTTAACTCAGCTCGCAATTGTGATGTCAGCAAGATCTTGGCCGGAAAAATTTGTTTCCAATATCAGTTAATGGAGAGCTAGGCAGATATAATTCATTAGTTGAAATTTTTATCCAAGAACAGGTGAAATGTATGTATAAAATAGTTGAAAAAACAAAGATCGCTCCGGATATTTTCAAATTCAAAGTATATGCGCCGTTGGTGGCAAACAAATTCCAGGCTGGACAATTTATTGTCTTAAGACCATTTGACGACAGCGAGCGTATTCCTTTGACTATTATGGAAGCAGATAAAGAGGACGGAACAATATTTTTAGTTGTTAAGACAATTGGCTTAACCACCAAGCAGTTGGCGGAACTAAACCAGGGGGATGCGGTGGCAGATCTGCTTGGGCCTTTAGGGCATCCATCCGAAATTGATAATTTTGGAACTGTGGTGATCGTTGGCGGGGGTGTTGGGACAGCCGTTTCTTTCGCAGTAGCTGAATCCTTGAAAGAAGCTGGGAACCGCATTGTTTCCATTATAGGAGCGAGAGATAAGGATTTTATGATCCTGGAGGATGAATTTACCGAAATATCAGATGAAATTTACGTCATGACGGATGACGGTTCTTATGGCAAGAAAGGATTTGTTACTCAGCAGTTATTGGATCTATATGAGCAGGGCCGCCATTTTGATCGTGTGATCGCCACCGGTCCGCTTCCTATGATGAGGGCCACAGTTGAACTGACCCGCAAATATAAAACACCGACCATCGTTAGCCTGAACCCGATCATGGTGGATGGCATTGGTATGTGCGGGGGATGCCGCGCGGTTGTGGACGGGAAAATTGTATTTGTGTGCGTGGATGGGCCGGAATTCGACGGACATCAGGTTGATTTCGACAGCTTGATACGGCGCAACAATGCGTATCGTGAAATTGAAACACAAAAAGAACATGACTGTCTTTTAGACGCGCAAATCGCAAAAGGTATTAAGAAATGAACGAAATCCCATTAAAAGAACGCATGAAGATCAACCGCCATCAAATGCCCGCACAAAAACCGGAAGATCGGGTTGCTAACTTCAATGAAGTTAATCTCGGATACTCAACAGAGATCGCGCTCGAAGAAGCTCAGCGCTGCCTTCAATGTAAAGACGCTCCTTGTTCAAAGAGCTGTCCGGTGCATGTGAATATACCTGAATTTTTATTGAAAATTGTCGAGAGAGATAATCTCGCAGCCGCGGACATTATTTTGC
>JAUSPC010000181.1 GCA_030655835.1 Pelolinea sp. | reverse complement strand
ATTTTATTTAATCTGATTTAGATTTTTTCTTCTACAAAGATCACTTTTAACAATGGAAGGGCAAGAATATTAAGCGCTGCCAAAATGAAGAAGGTAAATGTAAAACCCAAACCATCAGATAAAAAGCCTGTCAATCCTAACCCTATCCCTGTGCCTATATTCGCAACTGCCATAAGAATTGAAAACATAGTTGCTGCGATCCTCCCATCAGTAATATCCATGGAAATCGCAAAATAGACAGTTTCATAAAAACCAAACGAAAAACCAAAGATGAATACAAGCAACCATGCCATCCATGGTGCAGATATAAACGACAAAACGCCCACTCCAATAATTGTTGATATGACCGCCACTTGAACGGATCTTTTTTGGCCAATGCGGTCGGTAATACTTCCACCAATCAGCCCACCCAAAATAGTGCCTAATCCAAGCACTGTTGCAATATACCCGGCGGTTGCAAAATCTATTTGAAATTTTTCCGTTAAGAATGGGTTTACAAGCTGGCTTGCACCATTAATTATCAAAGAATATAGCGCGCCCAACACTCCCAACGCAATCACATGGGATTGCCCGAAACTTTTAAATGCACCCCAATCAAATCGCGCATCCTGCGACCTCTCGCCTTCTTTTACTTTTAATACCATTGGAAGTGGAAGTAACGTTACTACAGCCAGAAATATGAAACCCGCAGACCACGAGATATTTTGGACAACTAAACCCAGTAGAGATGAAGTGATCACCATCCCGGCGGCTCGACCGCCAACCATGAAACCTTGAATGATGCCTTCCTCTGCTTTTGGCGTTGAGTCAAGTGCTAAACCGTCCGTGCAAGTGTCATACAAAGCCATACCAGACATCATTACAAAAGCCAATAAAGCATACAGAATGAAATCCTGCGCGGGATTAATTAATGGGACTATCAGTAAACATGCAGCTTGAATAAAAAGGCCAACCACAATGTAAGGTTTTCGAAACCCAAATCCGAATAAATTAACCTTGTCGCTCAGCATTCCCAAAAATATTTTCAGCACAAACGGGATCAACGCGATCGTACCAATGACTCCCACCTTTCCCATGCCAATCCCAAATGATCGCAAATATAGCGCATTCAATGCTGTAAAGTAAGCCATAATAGATCCCTGCGAGAAATAAAGCAACGCGAACATTGTGTAACGGAATGATTTTTTCATTGTTCCTCCCGGTTATGTTGGGATGATCGATAGAATATCCGGACCATTTTCGGTGATCACGATGGTGTGTTCAAATTGCGCGGAAAAGGATTTGTCAGCCGTTTCAACCGTCCATTCATCAGGCATCAAGTGTGTATCCGGTTTGCCAATATTTATCATAGGTTCAATATTTATCACCATCCCCGCTCGTAACTTGGGACCCCGTGATTTTGGACCGATATGCGGAATGAATGGTTCTTCCCATAATTCACGACCAATCCCATGTCCTCCGTATTCCCTGACCACAGAAAACCCCTTGCTTTCCGCGAATTCCTGAATTGCAGCACCTATTACGCCGATTGGCTGCCCCACTTGTGCCGCACGAATACCCTTATACAAACTCTGTTTAGCGGTTTCAACTAATTTTTTTATACCAGGCTGAACTTTCCCAACGATATATGTTTTACAGGCATCGCCGCACCAACCTTTATACCGTAATCCAATATCGATCCCGATGATATCGCCATCTTGAAGAATTCGTCCATCAGGGATACCATGACAAATTTGGTGGTTCAATGAGGTTGTGATCACTCCAGGGAATGGGTTCTGATGAGGACGCTGGCGGATACCCTTATAAAGCGTTTCTGCATCTTGCCCAAGAATGTATTTTTCAGCAACTTGATCAATATCTCTTAGTACCACGCCCGGTCTGATCATGTTTTCAATAACAGCAAAGGTTTCCGCAACGATCCTACCAGAGGTTCGTAGTCCTTGAATTTCATCCTTGTTTCTGATTGAGATCATGAAAGCTCCATTTTGTTTTTATTGATTTAAAAATTATACTCTGCCGCTTATATATCTCTAATTATTGTATTAAATTTTACGAACAAAAAATTATAAACACTGTCCATTCAAATGGGTTCTAAATGCTTCATCGTATAATTAGCACTAACTAATAACAAGAAAATGTAAATACAAATGATACAAAAACCAACTCCAACAATTGAAGATTATTTAGGTGTGATCTACACTTTAGACCGGGATGGAGAAAAGGTAATTGGCGCACGGTTGGCAGAATTATTGGATGTATCTCCGCCGACAGTTACAGTTACTTTAAAACGTATGCTACGGGATAATTGGATCACAATTGATGATAAGAAGCAAATTCACCTCACACCAACCGGAAGTATAGCCGCGATTTCAGTAATTCGCCGCCATATGTTGACAGAATGGCTGCTTTCCAGAGTTTTGGACATTCCCTGGTCTGAGCTGCACGCTGAAGCAGATAAACTTGAGCACTCGATCTCAAAAGACGTGGAAGATCACCTTATTTCCGCCCTAGAAGATCCTTCTGCATGCCCTCACGGAAACCCAATGCCCGGTCAGGAATCAATATCAGATGATTGGCAGGTATTAACATCATTTCTTATCGGAGATACCTGCGTGATAAAAAGGATTCATGAATGGCTGGAAGACGATCCTGGTATGATGAAATTTCTTGAGGCAAAACATGTCCTTCCTGAAAAAACTGCGAAAATAATAGATATTTCACATACTAATAAAAACATCCAGATATGTATTGAAGACAATTACACGTCGATTGATTTTGACGTCGCAGATAAAATATTCGCGTCCAGGATCTAATTAAAGAAAGAGTTTTTATGATATTTACTGGAAATTTGGGGTACCCAAGAATCGGCAAAAAAGAGAGCTTAAATTCGCACTGGAAAAATATTGGAGTGGATCAATCTCAATTGATGAGCTGCGGACGACTGCCTAAACCATAATGGAGGAGAACATAAGAACCCATCAAAATTTTGAGATTGATTTTATTCCAAGTGGAGATATCTCGTTATATGATAATGTCCTTGATCATATTGTGATGTTTGATGCAATACCTGCTCGGTTTAAAGAAATATCCATCCAAAACCCGGAAGACCTTCTATTCACAATGGCTCGCGGTGGTATTGGCGATGATGGGAAAAAGATCCCTGCAATGGAGATAACGAAATGGTTCAATACAAATTATCATTGTATTGTCCCAGAGATCGAAGATGAAACTCGATCTTCTTTAAATGAAGAGAAGTTGATTATTAACATGGATGCAGAAGTGATCTCTGTTGAAGCCAGTCAGTCAAAGATGGATCTATTAAACGGCTTTCAAGAAAACGCATATCCGAATGAGATTGGTCCGGGTATATATGATATCCATTCACCGAATATCCCAAGTATCATTGAAATGGTGAACCTGATCCAGAAAGCGCTGACTGTAATTCCAATAGAAAATTTATGGATCAACCCTGATTGCGGATTAAATGCCAGAAAATGGGATGAAGTTTCACCTGCTTTAACAAATATGGTTGCAGCCGCAAAATTCGTACGAGACCAAAACCATAAATAAATTGATCAACATTGGAGACCGTATGTATCAAACACGAATCGAAAAACTTTCCCGTCTGCTTGAAAAGGATCAAATCGACCTAATTGCGATCAACGCAGGACAAAGTCTGGCATATCTGTCAGGATTACATTTTCATCTATCAGAACGTCCGACTGTACTCCTAATAGGAAAAGGGGGGAAACCTGCAATTATTTTTCCTGAATTTGAACGGGAGAAAGTGAAAGATGCACAAATCGAATTAACCCCATTTGCTTATCCGGAAAATCCTGCTCTATGGGCGGAGATTTTTGAAAAAGCCCTGAATTACTTTATCGGGAAAAAGGCAATCATTGGTTTAGAACCAACAGCTGCTCGTTTTCTTGAGATCAAACTCTTTCAAGAAGCATCTGATGCAGTAACTTTTAGATCCGCTGCTCTTATGCTTGAACACCTTCGTATGATCAAAGATGAAGATGAGGTCGAATGTATTCGTGAAGCAGTTAAAATTGCTCAGATGGCTTTGGAGAGAACAATCCCTATAATAAAAGTCGGTATAACAGAACACGCTATAGCTAACGAGCTCGTGATCAATTTATTAAGATGCGGTTCGGACCCTGAGCTGCCTTTCACACCGATCATCGCTTCTGGTCCAAACAGCGCAAATCCACATGCTTTTCCCGGAAATAGAGAACTTAAGGATGGAGATTTTATTGTGATTGATTGGGGGGCAAGGACTAAAGGATACATATCCGATATCACCAGAACATTCGTTTTAGGCAGTGCCGACGAGGAAATGACCAAAATTTATGAAACAGTCAAGCTGGCTAATGAAACGGCTCGTTCAATGCCAGTAAAAAATCTTCTATCTGAAAACCTCGATGCCGCAGCCAGAGAAATTATCAATTCTGCTGGGTATGGTGATTACTTTACCCACAGGACAGGTCACGGAATAGGTCTTGAAGCTCATGAGGAACCATATATAGCCCCACAAAACAAAACAGAAATAACCCACGGCATGATTTTTACAATTGAACCAGGTATTTATATTCCCAGCAAAGGCGGCGTTCGGATCGAGGATAATGTGTTTGCTTCAAAGAGTGACTTGATGACACTTACATCTTTCGATCGAACACTGAAGATCTTATAAAAGGAAATATTTCATGGAAAAATTGAACATTCCAACTGCTGAACCGTTCTTGCTTCCTGGTGGAAATACCGGATGTGTTCTTATACACGGATTTACTGGCACGCCAAAAGAAATGCGAATGATGGGAGATTTTCTCTCTGAAAAAGGGATAACTATTTTAGGAATTCGTCTCGCTGGACACGCTACCCAGGTATCAGATATGGCGCGGACAAGATGGAGAGATTGGCTCGCGTCAGTTGAAGATGGTATCAATATTTTGTCCAAATCGTGCGACAAGGTTTTCCTTGCAGGTTTATCTTTGGGGGGAGCGCTTGCACTAATGTCAGCATCAATGAATAAGGTTGATGAGGTAATTGCTATGTCCACGCCATATGAAATAGCAAATGACTGGCGCATCAGGTTTGCAAAGCCAATTAGCATTTTCTTCCCAACAATGAATAAAGATCAAAGGGACAAGGCAGTCAAGGACACGGCAGAAAGCCATATTGATTATCCTTCCTATCCAACACGTTCAATAGCAGAACTTTACGATCTCCTGAATCATCTTCATAATCAATTACAATTTATAAAAGTTCCTGTTTTAATGATCAACTCAAAGAAAGATCAAACTGTTCCCATGTCTCATGCAGGAAAATTTCAGCTGTCTATTACATCACACAATTTTGAAACAATAACTCTTGTGAAGAGCGGGCATGTGATAACGGAAGATATCGAACGGGATATTGTTTTCAATGCGGCATTGAAGTTTATACAAAATTACTCAAACAGATAAATCAGGTGAATAAATGACATTGCAGATAGATACTTTTGTCCTTGGCCCGATCGAGAATAACACCTATCTTATTTCTGACAGGTCCACGAACCAGGCTGTTCTGATAGATCCAGCAGCTCCAAGCAAAAAGATCTCAGATTTCATATCCCTAAATGATCTTGTTCTAAAAGAGGTCTGGATCACGCATGCCCATTTTGATCATATTGGTGGTGTGCGTTGGTTTTTAGACCAGAACAAAGGGTTCATCAAAGCGGCAATTCATAAAAACGCATTTGAGCTTTGGAAAAATGGTGGCAGCGCCAGAGATTTTGGCTTTGAATTTGATCCAGGTCCATATCCAGAAATGATCCTCGTAGACAACGATATTTTAACCGTTGGCAAGTATCAATTTAAAGTACTGTATACCCCAGGGCATACACCGGGGGATATAACTTTTTATTGTTCGGAGGAAAGCGCCGCATTTTGTGGTGATTTAATTTTTTACCATGGAGTCGGAAGAACTGACTTCACGATCAGCAGCACCGATGATCTAATGGATAGTATTACAAAAAAGATTCTTTCACTGCCAGATGAAACCCGTTTGTATCCTGGACACGGGCAATATACGACAGTTGGGGAAGAAAAGATAAACAATCCTTACCTATAAAAAAGCGGAGGATCATCCTCCGCTTTTTGGTTTTCTTATTTTGCGATTTCTACTGCCCGCGTTTCTCTTATGACTGTGACTTTAATTTGCCCAGGATATTGCATTGTTTCTTCAATGTTTTTGGCAAGGTCACGAGCCAATCTTGCGGATGCGAGATCATCAATCTCTTCTGGCTTTACAATAATACGTACCTCGCGTCCTGCCTGGATAGCATACGCTTGACTGACACCTTTAAATGAATTTGCCATCTCTTCTAAAGCTCGCAGACGTTTAATATATTGTTCCAAGTTTTCACGGCGCGCACCCGGGCGTGCTCCTGAGATCGCATCCGCCGCCTCTACAATGACAGCCTCGATGGATTCCTGTTCAGATTCATGATGATGCGATTCGATCGCATTAATTACCGCAGGGTTTACCCGGTGCCGTTTACAGAATTCTGCGCCTATCTGAGCATGAGTACCTTCGGTATTGTGATCCATTGCTTTTCCAATATCATGCAGAAAACCGGCGGTTTTCGCAATTTCAATATCCGCGCCAACTTCCGCCGCGAGCATCGCGGCAATCAGAGAGGATTCAACCGCATGTGTTAGCTGATTCTGTCCATAAGATGTACGATATTTCAATCTACCCATTAGCTTCAACACATCACCAGACAACCCGGTAACGCCAGCATCAATCGCAGCCTGTGCTCCCGCCTCCTCAATGATCCTCATTACTTCTTTTTCTTCAATCGCCAATACTTTTTCGATATGTGCCGGATGAATTCGCCCATCAGAAATTAATTGTGATAAAGCTCGTCGTGCAATCTCTCTCCTCGTCGGATCGAAACAAGAAACAGTAACCGCTTCAGGCGTATCATCCACAATGATATCCACGCCGGCAGCTTGCTCAAAAGCTCGAATATTTCGACCATTACGGCCTACAATGCGCCCTTTCATTTCTTCGTTTGGCAATGTTACAGTCGAAGATGTCACCTGTGCAACTTGATCCGAAGCGATCCGCTGAATAGAATCCGTGATCAATTCACGCGCTTTCTTATCTCCCTCCTGTTTGGCTTCAGATTCAATTTGACGGATAATACGCGCCATATCTGACCGCGCCTCTTTTTCTACTTCAGCCAGTAAAACTGCTTTTGCTTCCTCAGCGGTCATTCCGGATATTTCCTGCAGTTTTTTCATCTGATCATCGTATAATGTTTCTATTTCATTGGCTCGTTTATCAACAGCGCTTTGCCGTTTGTTTATCTGTGTTTCACGCTGTTCCATCCGTTCTAATCGATTATCAAGATTCTCTCTTCTCTGCTGCAGCCGATCCTCTTCGCGAGAAAGTTCATTTCTTCGCCGACTGATATCCCCTTCAGCCTGCTGTTTGATCTTTAGCGCATTATCTTTCGCTTCAAGTTCAATATCTTTGATCTCCTCTTTTGCATTCTGCAATATCTCTTCCGCTTCTTTTCTGGCAGATTTTCCCAATAAACGAGAAAATATTTGCCCACCTACGAAGGATAGAATTATTACTGCAGCTCCACCAATAAGTATCGTTAACATATCAATTTTCATTTTTTCCTCTTTAGTTATCCTAGTTCATTTCGTATTTTTTTTAGTTCGATAATTGCAGTCTTTACAATTGAAAAAGGAAATGCGCGCCGCGCAAGAATTCCTGTCATTTTTTTTGAAAAATCATTTTCATCCAAATTGACAAAACGTCGTAGATATTTTTTTCCCAATTGGAGCGCAAGCTCCTCATCATCCGGTATGGATTCCAGTGCTGCCTGAATAACTGGCTCAGGAATAGATTTCTTTTTCAATTCATAATGAAACATTTTGTGGCTGCGAGGTTTTGATTGGCATCTTGACGCAACCCAATTTTCTGCAAACTCACGGTCATTCAGATACCTTTTTTCAATTAATTCATCCAGGACACTTTCAACCACATCTTCCTCAAACCCCAATTCTCCTAATTTTTCTTTTACTTCATATATTGTACGAGGTCGGTAATTGATGAAACGCAGTGCCCTTTGTAAAGCTTTTTCCTTCGAATCTTTATCCAACAAATTGGCTATAACGGATTCATTTATTTTTTCGCCTTGTTTCAAACTAACCCCAACAAAACGACTTATTCCAAAAGCAAATTCGTCATCCAAATATACATTGATCCTGTTGGGATCATTCTTCTGTGTTTCCAGGTTTGTGATCGTCTTATCCATATTAAAAAAACCTAACCAAATATTTTGGCTACGGTTTTCGAGTCAAACATAATTAATTATGCGTATTCTGTATCTTACAGAATTATTATTTAGGTTATTACTTACAAATAAACAAAAATATTATTTTCCTAAT
>JAUSPC010000168.1 GCA_030655835.1 Pelolinea sp. | reverse complement strand
TTGACCCCGAAATACAAATCGAGGCAGTGAAAGCAGCCGGAGAATTAGAAATAGCATCCGCTAAAGACACGATAATTGAGTTTTTATCAATTACAGAATCGTATGAAGAGGTTCATTTACAGGCAATATGGGCACTTTCAAAAATTGGGGGCAGCGATATCATTGAGCTTTTAGAAGAAATGATAGAAGAAAGCGAAGATGAAGAAGAAATTGAAATATTAGAATTGGCTCTGGAAAGTTTAGATCTTACGGACGGCATGCCCTCATATGATCTCTTCGATTAACAAAAATAACCGTCTATGAATACAGGCCAAAACGAGCGCTTACAAATTATTGTTGAAGGAAGAGTTCAAGGTATTGGGTTCCGTTATTTCATTTACGAATTGGGATTATTCTTTAAATTAACAGGCTGGGTAAAAAACAAGATTAACGGAAATGTTGAGATCCTGGCTGAAGGTCCAAGAGATAGTTTAGAAGCTTTGCTTGGCGAGGCCAAAAAGGGTCCTCGAATGGCACAAATAGTCAACGTCATTGTGGAATGGCGAAAGCCAAATAATGATCTTCCTCCATTCACGATACATCCCACGGATTAGTTGGATCGAATTTATTTTTCTCCCGAAATAATCGCAATCCGTTCCCATGGCGGTGCATTTGTTTCGTCAGCCAGCATCTGCCTGAGATCATAAATTTGATCCCGCAAAACTGCCGCTCGTTCGAATTCCAAAGATTTCGCAGCAGATTCCATTCTTTCTTCCGTTTCTTTAATTAGGTTTTTCAATTCGCTGATTGGCAATTTAGAAACCGATTCTCCAGCCGAGTAATCTGCTTGCCCATCAGAGATATATGATTGAGAGGATAACCTTTCAGAAATATCATATATTTCTTTGATGATCGAGAATGGCTCAAAGTTATTTTTTTTATTGTATGCTTCCTGCGTTTGCCTTCGGCGATCAGTTTCATCGATCGCTTTTTTCATTGCATCTGTCATCTTATCCGCATACATGATCACTCGACCTTCAATATTGCGCGCAGCCCTACCAATCGTTTGAATCAGAGCGGTTGCTGAGCGAAGGAATCCCTGTTTATCTGCATCAAGGATAGCGATCAACGATACTTCTGGCAGATCCAATCCCTCCCGTAACAAATTAATTCCAACGATCACATCGAATACGCCCATTCGCAAATCCCGAAGAATACCCACCCTGTCAAGCGTTTCAACCTCTGAATGCAGATAATGTACCTTGATATCTACTTCCTTAAGATATTCAGAAAGATCCTCCGCCATTCTCTTTGTTAAGGTTGTGATCAACACTCGTTCCTTTTTAGCCACCCTTTTCCTGATCTCACCGATCAGATCATCCACCTGCCCTTGAATGGGACGCACTTCAATTTGAGGATCTACTAATCCGGTAGGGCGAATTATTTGCTCAACCACTTGATCAGCTTTTCCTAATTCATAAGGTCCTGGAGTCGCTGACATATAGATCGTTGATCCCATCTTCAGTTCGAATTCCTCAAATGTAAGCGGCCTATTATCGAGAGCTGAAGGCAGACGAAAACCATATTCAACCAACGTACCTTTTCTCGATCGGTCTCCGTTATACATTCCGCGAATTTGAGGAACACTCATATGAGATTCATCTACAATTAATAGATATTCAGACGGCAAAAAGTCCATTAAAGTCCAGGGAGAAGAACCTTCTGGTCTTTGGTCCATATGTCGTGAGTAATTTTCTATTCCTGAGCAGTAACCAATTTCCCTCAACATCTCCAGGTCAAATCTAGTTCTCTGCTCCAATCGTTGAGCTTCAAGTAATTTCCATTTATTTTTAAAGAAAACCAGTTGTTTTTCCACTTCTATTTCAATATCGATAATCGCTTTTTTCAAGCGGTCTTCTGCTGTGATGAAATGTTTGGCGGGATAAATTTGCACTTCTTCCAGATCTTCCAAGATCTCCCCGGTGACTGGGTTGACAGAATGAATCCTTTCCACTTCATCACCAAAAAACGTGATCCTGTAGGACAGGTTTTTTTCATACGCAGGGTAAACTTCCAATGTATCACCCCGCAAACGGAAAATGCCTGGCCTAAGGTCAATATCATTTCGGGAATAATGTTCCTCGATCAGCTGGCGAAGCAGGACATTTCTCCGGCACACCTCTCCTTTTCGCAGTTTGATAACCACACTGCTGTACGCTTCAGGGCTACCTAACCCATAAATAGCGGAAACTGAAGCAATTATTATTACGTCTTCTCGGGAAACCAAAGATGTAGTTGCTGCCAACCGCAGCCGTTCGATCTCTTCATTGATGTCTGTTTCTTTTTCAATATACAGATCCTGCCTGGGAACATATGCTTCTGGTTGATAGTAATCATAATAAGAGACAAAATATTCAACCGCATTTTCAGGGAAGAATTCCTTAAATTCCGCGTACAGCTGCGCGGCCAGTGTTTTATTATGAGCCATAACGAGTGCTGGCATTTGCAGTTCATTAATAATATTGGCAATAGTGAATGTTTTTCCTGTAGCGGTTGCCCCCAATAAGATCTGATGCTGTTTGCCGCTTTTTATACCATCAATAAGGCTTTTGATCGCTTCAGGTTGATCACCCATTGGTTGGTAGGGTGCTTTTAATTGAAATTTCATTTATTATGCTTCCTTCATGCGCAATAGCAGATCATCCAAAATACGCATAATTCGAATACGCCAATCCAATTTTCCATCGAGCGGGATCCAATAGGCATTCCTTCCCCTGCGTATACTTTTTCCTAGATCTATCAACTCTCGTTGTTTATTCTTTTCAGAAAATGGTGGGTATCTAAATATTAATTGATTTCCTTCAATTGAAATTGAATTAAATCCGCATTTTTCAGCTTTTAATTTTACACGTATTTGGAAAAGCAAATTAATAACTTCTTCGGGTGGTGGGCCAAATCGATCTTCAAACTCTTCAATAACCGAACTGATATTCTCTTCATCCTCAATTTCTGCAACCCGGCGATACAACTGTAATCGCAAAGAATTATCTCCGATGTATTTACAAGGTATGTGAACAGATATCGGTAATTCCACATTTACCAGAGGTCTAATTGGTTTCACCGCCATCACTCTCTCTACCTTTATTTTAAAACCCTGCCCGTCCTTCAGGCCCTGAATAACTTCGGCTAATAGTCGGGTATATAGATGAAATCCGACGGATGCAATGTAGCCATGCTGCATTGCTCCGAGGAGATCCCCGGCCCCGCGCATCTCTAGATCGCGCATCGCGATAGAATATCCGGCCCCCAATTGCGAATTTTCTGCGATGATCTCAAGACGCTCAAGCCCTTCAGGCGTTGGCAAATTCTTATTATGATGGAAAAAATACGCGTATGCACGGGAGGATCCCCGCCCGATTCTTCCGCGCAATTGATACAGTTGAGCTAGCCCAAATGTGTCCGCTCGATCCAGGATTAGTGTATTCGCGTTCGGAATATCAAGGCCAGATTCAATAATGGAAGTTGACAACAGGATATCAATTTTCCCAGCAGTAAAAACTGTCATCACGTCGGCAAGGTTTTTTTCCCTCATTTGTCCATGAGCAATGCCAATTTTTGCTTCGGGAACAATTTTTTTCAGATGGTTGGCTACCGTTCGAATAGTTTGAACCCGATTATGCACATAAAACACCTGACCCCCACGGTCAATTTCCCTTATGATCGCTTTTCGCACCACATTCTCATCAAACGAGCCCGTAAATGTTTGGACAGGTAACCGCTCCGCGGGGGGGGAATTGATAACAGAAATATCACGGATGCCGGATAATGCCATATATAATGTTCTGGGGATTGGTGTTGCTGTTAAAGTTAACACATCAATTTCCTGGCGCATTTTCTTAAAGAACTCTTTATGAGCAACCCCGAACCGCTGTTCCTCATCAATGATGAGCAAACCAAGATCTTTAAAAATAACATCCGACTGCAGTAATCGATGTGTACCTATAACCACGTCAATTTCGCCTTCTTCAAGTTGTAAAAGGATCTTTGCCTGTTCTGATGGTGTCCGAAATCTGGAGAGCATTTCGATCTGAACAGGAAATGGGGATAAACGGGATTTAAACGTTTCATAATGCTGTTGGGCAAGAACGGTTGTTGGAACAAGCATTGCGACTTGTTTATTATTCATGACTGACTTAAATGCTGATCGCAGCGCCACCTCAGTTTTTCCATATCCAACATCACCGCACAGCAGTCTATCCATGGGGCGGTCCCTCTCCATATCGCTCTTAACTTCCTCAATAGCCTGGGCCTGGTCTTTTGTTTCCTGATAAGGGAAGCCAGCTTCTAACTCTGCCTGCCAATCATTATCCTTACTAAAAGCAAATCCTTTCACGGTTTGACGCTTCGCATACAGTTCAAGGAGATCATAAGCGATCTCCCGAACAGCGTGCTTTGTCCGATCACGCTTATTCTTCCAATCGGTAGAACCCAATTTAGAGAGTTTTGGCTGGCGGTTATCCGGCCCAACATAATGGCTGATCCTATCCGCTTGATGTACCGGTACAAACAATTCATCATCATCGGCATACTTCAAGAGGAGAAAGTCACGGCTTATTCCTTCAATGGAGCGGTTGACCAACCCGAAATACTTTGCGATACCATAATCAATATGGACTACAAAATCATCAGCTTTCAGGTCAGAAAAATATAATTCCGGTGAAGACGAGGAAATTTGCTTCTGTCTGCGCGGTCTGGGAAGCTCCCAACCAAATAATTCATTGTCTGAAAAAAGATACGTATCAGAACCATCAGGATATTGTGTTTTCCACCCTGCAGTTAAACTTCCTTCAATGTATATTAGTTTTTCTTCCTGACCAGATCTATGTAACTTACTTTCCCCTTGAACTTCCTTTATTCTATTGACTTGTTTAGAAACAATGAACACATGTTTCGTATGTTCAATATTTTCATTAATGAAACTAAAAAACTCATCCAATCGACTGCCAAATCGAGGGCTGGGAGCGAATGCGTCTGAAATTTGATGGCCGGATTCTCCTAAAGGAAATCCCAGATCTATTGAATTGTACTGAGACATTTCATCGATCAATTCAGACCATGAGAAATAAGGTGCTGGATAATTGTGAGGAATTAAACCTAAATCTTCGTTATCATTCTTAGTTCTTAAAGACTGTGCTTCAATTTCTTCTGCTGTCACCTGCAAAGAAGCCGCGTTATCTAATACGATAATAGAGTTTTTTGGTAAATAATCAATTAGCGTACCGGCAAATTGGAAAACGATCGGGATAGAAAATTCCGAAATTTCATCTCCTTTTCCATCTTCGTTTGCCTCATCCAAAACCTGAAGGACTTCCATTGCAGGAGGGATATAAACCGACTTGATTTTCTCTATGGATCGCTGTGAGGCAGGATCAAAGATCCTCAGGGTATCAATTTCATCGCCAAAATATTCGATCCGGACTGGGTTATTAAAGTTTGTTGGCCAGATATCAAGGATCCCGCCTCTTCTGGAAAATTGCCCGCCCGAAACGACGATCTCAACTGGGGCATATCCAATCTTTAATAATCGTTGGATCAATTCATTGATGATGATTTTGTCATTTAGATTAAGCGAAAAGGAATTCTTTATAAAATCCCTGCGCGGCATAGTTTTTGTCATTAACGATTTAACCGAAGTAAAGATCACTGATGGGTTATAAGCAGTTCTTTTTCCCGGAAGATGAAACTGCACGACATCAGTAAGCGTGTCCAATCTTTCAAAGCGGATTTCAGAACTCCAGCTTGATCTTTCATAAAACAAAGGCGCAGGTTCAGAAAAAATATGATGTTTGACCTTATTCTCCCAAAAAGAGAATTCTTCGAACATAGAAAGCAGTCTGTCTGATTTGGAAGTGACGAAAAGAATTGTTCGTTGGAGGTCTTTTTGAATGGACGAGATAAATGGCAGACGAACAGATCGCGGAAGGCTAATTAATGCCTGAAATTGTCCAATCTCAAAATCGGAAAGAAGATTTTTATATCCTGGAATTTTGGAGAATTCGATCAGATCGTTTTCATTCATCCTGAAAAACCGAATGATTGTACAGTGTCATTGCTTTTTCAATACCTTCTGTTAATAGCATTTCGATAGAACGAACTATATTATTAAGCACCAGGTCAAGGTCAGACTCTAAATTATGGGAGAATTTTTTTAGAACATAGTCGACTGGATCCATGTTTCCCGGTGGACGGCCAATTCCGATACGCAGGCGTGCGAATTGATCTGTTCCAATTTTAGAAATGATCGACTGCATACCTCTCTGTCCCGATGATCCACCGCTTTCACGCATCCTAATATTTCCAAAGGGCAAATCCAGATCATCGTGGATAACCAATATCCGGTCAGGCTCGAGCTTATAGAACCGCATAAAAGAACGCACAGCATTTCCGGAGTTGTTCATATATGTTAGAGGTTTAACCAGATAAATTCGATCATCTCCGAACTTTCCCTCACCCATTAAGGATTTATAACGGACGCGGGTCATATCAATTTTCCATTCGATGGATAATTTATCCAATGCGATGAACCCAATATTATGGCGGGTTTCTTCATACTCCCGTCCAGGGTTTCCTAATCCAAAAATAATAAATGGTTCCATGTATTTTTCTTTCAACTATTTTTAATATTAATAAGTAACATGCTATTTTATCAAGAAAAAAACCTTCCGCAGAGTATCACGGTGTCCATTGTGTCTATAGAGTACATGTATTCCGTCAATGCTTTCCATTGTTTCCACAGGGATTGCATCTAAGAAAGCGTCTGTCAAGTATTTTTGTATAAATGAACTCCTTTATTAAGGTTGTTTACAAGGCAATCTTTAACCGATGCATCTAACCGTGCTCAACCTGAATTTTTTCTTTCAGGTAGGTCATACATGACCAGGCACACTATATAATCCGGTCTGCCCTGGGTCCTCATCACACGATCGGTCTCTATCCACCAGCAATCCGGTCAGGTTCCCAGGGCATCAAGTTTTTATTGCCCGTAGTTCT
>JAUSPC010000163.1 GCA_030655835.1 Pelolinea sp. | reverse complement strand
GTACTTTTAGTATAGCAGATAAATTACTTGTTGTCAAGGGATACTCGCCAAATATTATTTAATTCGTTTAGAATAAACGAAAAATTATTTTATTGGAGGAATTTAAAATGAGTTCTTGGCGAATTTTGCTTACGGATGGATTGGAAGGTGCTGGTAAGGAGATCTTATCATTGAAAGCAGAAATATCTGATCGAAAAGGCATTTCTGCAGAAGAATTATTGTCTGAAATCGGAGATTATCAGGCAGTGATTGTCAGGGGGCGCACAAAAATCACAGATAGAGTAATAGAACATGCAAAAGCTCTAAAAGTCATTGGCCGTTGTGGTGTTGGTGTGGATAATATCGACCTCAAAGCCGCGCAAGAAAATAACATTACGGTCGTTAATGCACCAGTCGCGACATCAACTTCAGTTGCGGAATTAACGATGGGGTTGATCTTTTCTTTGGCGCGGGAGATTCCCAGAGCAGACGCCTGCATGAAAAAAGGAGAATGGATCAAAAAAGAATTGGTAGGGGTGGAGCTGAATAAAAAATCGCTTGGAATTATTGGATATGGCCGCATTGGTGTAATAGTTGGCAAATTGGCTGCATCCGCAGGAATGCGCATCAATGCGTTTGATTGTTTCCTGAAACCAGAGTCAACATTTGTGGATGGAGGAGAACTGCTGCCATTTGATGATGTGATCATGAATTCGGATTTTATTTCTATACATACTCCGCTTACAAAAGACACAAAAAACCTCATTAACAGCGATGTGATTTCAAGAATGAAAGATGGCGTTTTTATCATTTGTGCTGCTAGGGGTGGGATTATTGATGAAGCAGCTTTACTAAATGGGTTAAATTCAGGAAAAATTGGTGGTGCCGCTTTGGATGTCTATTTAGAAGAGCCGCCAACTAACCGGGAGTTAATTGATCATCCAAAGGTAATTGTTACTCCGCATATAGGCGGGCAAACCGTGGATGCTCAAACCCAGGCATCCATAGATATTGCATCAGAAGTGCTCGCTGCTCTTAGGGGAGATAAGTTGAGCTGGAAGATAGTTTAAAAAAGAAGGGAAAAAATATGCAAGAAAAAATAAAATTATTAAAAGAAAAACTATCTGAACTTGCCGATTTACGATCGGCCAGCGCTGTTTTGGGATGGGACCAGTTGGTTAACATGCCAGTGGGTGGTGCGGCAGATAGAGGAGAGCAAATTGCGACAGTTGAAAAAATACAACACGCCAAATCCACATCAGATGAATTAGGGCGATTGCTTGAAGATCTGGCAGAATATTCCAATCAATTGGATGACGATTCAGATAATAAGCGCTTGATCAAAGTTGCTAAAAGGAATTTTGACAAACAAATCAAAGTGACCTCCAAATTCGTGGAAGAATTTGCGCGTGAATCGACGGTTGCGCAATCGGTTTGGGAAAAAGCGAAAGATACGTCTGACTATTCGATATTTCAGCCCAACCTTGAACACCTCGTCGAGTTAAGAAGGCAATATGCTGATTTCTTCAAACCATGGGATCATGTGTATGATCCGTTATTGGATGATTTTGAACCTGGAATGAAAACAAGTGAAGTTCAAGAAATATTTAATGTTCTTCGGCCAAAACAAGTTGAGTTGATCAAAGCAATAAGTGAAAAAGAAAAAGTTGATCGTTCATTTCTTTTCTTGGATTATCCAGATGAAAAACAATGGGCGTTTGGTGAAGAAGTGATCACGAAATTTGGATATGATTGGGACCATGGGCGACAGGATAAATCAGCGCATCCATTTACAACCAGTTTCGGGATCAATGATGTTCGCATCACAACCCGTGTGAAAGAAAATTATTTACCAACTGCAATGTTTGGGACATTTCATGAGTGCGGGCACGCATTATATGAAATGGGAATTGCCCAGAATTTGAATCGCTCTCCTCTGGCAGATGGGGCATCGATGGCTGTGCACGAATCCCAGTCGCGCATGTGGGAAAACCTAATTGGAAGATCAAAACCGTTTTGGAACCATTTTTATCCAAGACTTCAGGAATATTTTCCCAGCCAGCTTGGGAATGTAAGTTTAGATAAATTCTACCGAGCTGTAAATGCTGTTGAACCATCCTTAATTCGGGTGGAAGCGGATGAGGCTACGTACAATTTGCATATCATGCTCCGATTGGAATTAGAGATTGCGTTAATGGATGGCAGTATGGCTGTGAAAGATGCACCTGAAGCATGGAACCAGAAATTCAAGGAATATTTGGGAATTCTGCCTCAAAATGATGCGGAAGGGGTCCTGCAGGATGTGCATTGGTCTTTCGGCGGGTTTGGCTACTTCCCGACCTACGCTCTAGGCAATCTCGTTTCGGTACAATTATGGGAAAAAATGTCCGGAGAGATTATGGACATAGATGGGAAGATCGAAAAAGCAGAATTTAATGTCATACTTGACTGGCTCAGATCAAACGTTCATGTATATGGAGCCAAATATGAACCGCAGGAGTTAGTGAAGAAGATCACTGGTTCAAGGATCACCTCGGAACCATATGTAAAATATCTCAAAAATAAGTTTGGTGAAATTTATAGTTTATAAAAAGCACCATAAGCATTAAAGCATATTGACCTCAAATATTTATTTGAGGTCTTTTTCTTAGAATGCGGTTCCTGCTTTATAGAATTCAGGGTCAGTAGGTGTTGCTCCACTTGGATCCCAAACATACACCCAATCACCAACTTCTGCCCAATCATATAACCAATGTGCATCCCCAACAGAAATATTCACGCATCCGTGAGAAAGTTCATAACCGAACATTGCGCGCCAATAAGCGCCGTGCAGCGCGCGGGGTCCATCGTAATACATGGTCCAGGGAACATTTTCCAATAGGTAATAATCTGTTTTCCCGGTCGCAAATGCTCCTGTCATTGTTTCTAGTTCTTTCTTTTCATAGATCTGGAACAAACCTGGTTGGGTATAGTATGGGTCATAACCGGAGCCGATCAGAGTCGCAAACTTCAATCGATTATCTTCATAAACGGTAAGAGTCTGCTCATATAAGTTGACTTCGATCGAACGGCCATTATCGATACCTTCTGGGGTCGACAATTGGGGAGAAACAACTCTGATATAACGGCGCTCTACCCATTTACCTAACCCGATCATATACCAGGTAGTCCCTTCGGCTTCAACCTGGTCATAAACTTGAACGACCGTTTCCCTAAACAACTGTTCATTGATCGTCGCTGCACTGTAGCTTGGTGACCGGCGCAATGTGGCAACGTCAACGATCCATCCGAAATCATTTTCGGGTGGACGGTTTAGTAAGAGACCTTGAAATGCGGAATAATATGTCGGTGAAGCTCGGATCCACTCTCCTCGATCATTTTGAACATATGGATTGCCCTGATAAGATGTTTCATGCTTATAAGTAACATACAAAGTTTCACCCATCAGGGGCTCGCCCAAAGCGCCAACACCTAGAACCGCTGATTCCAGATTGGGATAGTAGGACGCCTGTGCCCCGGGCGGCAAGTTTAACTTTGCATATTTTTGGTCAAGTTCACGATAGCTTGGGCTTGGATGTGAAGCGGGTAAGGGTTTCAAGGGAAGAGTCAATCCGTTTTTCGCCCAATCTGTTAGAGTTTGTGAAGGTCCCATTGGAAGGCAGTCTTTCGGAGGGGATAAATAAACGCCAGGTGTGCATAATGGCATTTCTTCCATATCAGGTGAAGAAGGCTCGCCCGCGTCCTGAGCAAAAACGGAAGAATTATTGAAAAACATTAGACTAATGAAAAAAGCGGCAGCTATAAGCCATCGAAAAATAGTTCGCATATGATCCTCAAACATGAAACAATGGGCATAATTGTAACTGATAATGATTTCGATGATCCAAATCTAAATTTCATTATGCTATAATGCGATGAATTTCATTTCAACTTGGTGGTCACGATGCGATTTCTAATAACTGGTGCGGCTGGATTTTTAGGAGCTCCTCTTGCAAATAGTTTGGTTGCAGATGGACATCGTGTAGTGGGTTTAGATGATCTTTCAACTGGGGATCCGCAGCGGTTATCCCCGGAAGTGCACCTCGTACGTGGTGATGTCAATGACAGGCCAAAATTATGGTCGCTTCTGCAAGATGTAGATTGCGTGTATCACCTCGCTGCTCGAGTGATCGTACCGGAATCTGTTCTTTATCCCCGCGAATACAACCTCGTCAATGTAGGCGGAACAGTAACATTGATGGAAGCGATGCGTGATGTCGGTGTCAAACGTGTGATCTTCATTTCATCTGGCACGATCTATGGCAATCAACGCGATCAACCTGTAAAGGAAAGATGCCGTCCAAATCCTCGCTCACCTTACGCGGTCTCAAAATTATCGGCTGAGTTTTATATCCGCACAATTGGAGATCTTTGGGGAATCGAAACGGTTTGCTTGCGCGTTTTTAATGCATATGGTCCAAGTCAACCACTGCCTCCATCCCATGCACCGGTGATCCCGTATTGCTTTAGGCAGGCATTAGATAATGGAACAATTGTTGTCCACGGAAATGGCGAACAAACACGGGATTATGTATTCATCGAGGATGTCGTTGATGCAATGATGGCGGCGTCTTCTGCTGAGAAGGTTAACCGACTTATTATCAATGTGGGAAGTGGAAAAGAAACATCGGTAAATGAAGTTATTAAAAATGTAATCGAGATCACGGGTGCAAAACCTGAGATCGTCGTAAACAATACGCATTACAGTGGTCCCTCTAGAATGTGTGCTGATCTATCACTGGCTTCAAAAAAACTAGGATATCAGCCAAAGGTGAGTCTTTCCGAGGGATTTGCCCGAATCTTTGAACAGGATTTGCGTTTTAATCAGAAATAAAAATGATATTTCTCGTTTTATCGGTGATTCTGTGAATTCCAATAATTTAAATGATCCAATAACCACGATCATTCGAAGAGATGTTTTTAGAAAAAATGGATTTATTTATAAAATCTACCAGGATTGGTATAAACTCGTTAAAGAAAATCTTCAGTTTCAAAACGCTCGTGTTGTGGAGTTAGGCTCAGGGGCAGGATTTATTAAGGATCATATCCCGGGAGTGATAACTTCAGATGTTATGTTCCTCCCATTTATAGATTCCGTTCTGAATGGGGCCAACTTACCCTTTCCAAACCATAGCTTTGATGGCCTTGTTATGATCGATGTATTCCACCACATACCTGATGTTGATCGTTTCATCAATGAATCAATCAGGATAATCAGAGGAGGGGGTCGGATAATAATGATCGAGCCGTGGATGAATCCTTGGTCACAATGGGTGTATTCAAACCTGCACCATGAGGCGATCGATCTTGTAACTGAAGATTGGAGGTTTTCATCAAGTGGTCCGCTATCAGGTGCAAATCAAGCACTTCCATGGATCGTATTTGATCGAGACCGCAAACTCTTTGAGGAAAAGTATCCTGCTTTAAAAATTAATAAAATTGTTCCAATGATGCCTTTTCTCTATTTATTAAGCGGCGGTTTTAGAAATAATATTTCTATGCCTGCTTTTTCGTTTCCATTTTGGAAAAGAGTAGAAAAGATATTTTTCAATACGAAAAAATGGGGAATGTTTGGATTGATCGTCCTGGAAAAGATCAGGTAAATTTCAATCTGTTTGCGGCAAAAGCGACCATCTTTAGCAATAACCAACCATGCTTCCAGCGTTGAATATTTGTCTGCCCATACACTCTTTCGGTATATCTAATAGGCATGTCAATAATTTTCAGATTCAATTTTGCGGCGCCAAATAACAGATCAAAATCACCGAACGGATCAAAATCCCCAAAGTAATCGCGATTGGCGGCAATCTCCTCATAATCCCTTTTCCAAAGGACTTTGGTTCCGCATAACGTGTCTTTGATGGGTTGACCAAGCAAGAATGTGAAAACGACACTAAAAAATTTATTTCCAATGAAATTGAATAAGCGCATGGCATCTTTATCCATTGGGTAAACCAGACGGACGCCGTTTACGAAATCACCAACCCCCTCAACCAATGCGTCATAAAACCTCGGCAGGTTTTCAGGAGGCATTGTCAGATCCGCGTCCAAGATCATCAGGATGTCACCTTTTGCTTTAGAAAATCCCAACCTGACCGCATCTCCTTTACCTTTGCCCTGCTGTTGATAACAAGATGAATTGATAGTTGGGTGTAGTTGTATCTGTTTTTTTATCTCCTCAAATGTATCATCAATTGAATGTCCTTCAATAAATATGTATTCAAAGTCTGAAAAACATTTTGGGATTCTTTGAAAGATGGAATTGATATTTCCAGATTCGTTTCTTGCCGGAACGATCACCGAAATGGAAGGTTTTTTTTTTGGTTCGGTAGCTTTTGGTTTAAGGCGGGCGACCATAAAATTCGTCATGGCGAAATGTTTAAATGGCCATAACCTGACGATAAATTTATTAAAAAATGGGGTTACGAGCGGGATAGAAAATGGAATTAATACTTCTTCCCAGGACCTAATGACTTCAAACCCGGCTAGATTTAGAAGGTTTTTTGCATCATCCACAGTTAACCAATTTTGTGTTAAATTTGGTTTTGCGAGGTTTAATTTCTCAGCAATTTTAAGTGGTATTTCCCAAAAACGATTGTAAAAATTTAGGATCAATCGCCCATCCGCTTTCATCACACCGCTGATGTTCTCAAGGGTGGCTTGCACATCCCAAAGGTCATTGATGGTGTCTGAAATTATCACGAAATCAAACTTATCCTTGAGCTTAAGATCAATTGCATCCATTTGCAGGAACTCAAGCTCCGGGTGGGTCTCTTTTGCGAGCTCAACCATACCGTTTGACAGGTCAATTCCTAACCCTTTGCTGGGCTGCAAGGTGAAAAGTAATTTTCCGGTACCAGTACCAATTTCCAGTACCGAATGATTGGATGGCACATTAAATTGGTAAATTTGGCTTATCCGGGAATTGTAATATTTTCCTAACCCCTGCCAAGACCTTAACTTTTCTGCGACATTATTCCAATGGGCAAGGCGTTTTTTGTTGTAATTTTCCATTTATTTTCTTTAATATTGCATTAAATAGTATAGCATTTTATCGGAAAAAAACGCTGACTTGACCAAGATAACGGTCAGGTTTATAATTCAACAATTGAATATTGATGCCATGGAAAAGAATTTTAACCCTTCACAAGCTGACCTAACTATCCTGGAATATATCGAAAAAGAACCCGATATGACTCAAGCGTCTTTAGCAGATCGCTTGGGCGTGGCAGTTGGAACTATCAACTGGCATTTAAAACGCTTAATCGAAAAAGGATATATCAAGGTCAAGCGGGCTGAGCGGAAAAAATTGCTCTATATCATAACGCCTGAAGGCATTTCCCTGAGAGCAAAATTACTCGTAGATTTCATCCAATCTTCAATGGAAGTCTATCGACTAGTTAGAGCTCGGTCGATCAAAGCAATAGATGATCTGCAGCAAGCAGGGTGGGATCAGGTACGAATTTCAGGAGACGGAGAAATTGCTGAAATACTGGAACTTACTTGTTTGGAAAAAGGTTTAAAAATTGAAAATGATGGACCCATTCCACTTCTAAAAGTAGACGGGTTAAAAATATTTACAGAAAATGAGGATAACTAATTTTGATGATTAATGAAAGTTTCTGGCATTCAAAAAAAGTATGTGTGACTGGTGGAGCTGGTTTTCTTGGACAAGTTGTCGTCCGTAAGCTGCACGAGCGATGCGTGAAAGAAGTCTTTATTCCTCAGATCGAAGAGTACAATTTAGTTGAACTGGATGATATCAACCGTTTGTTGGAGGATGCGAAACCAGATCTGATCATTCATTTAGCAGCCCAGGTAGGCGGCATTGGGGCGAATTTAGACCACCCGGCCGAATTTTTTTACAATAACCTCATGATGGGTGTTCAGTTAATGCATAGAGCTTGGGAAACAGGCGTAGAAAAATTTGTTGCCATCGGGACCATATGCGCTTATCCCAAATTTACCCCCGTGCCATTCAAGGAAGAGAATTTGTGGGATGGGTATCCGGAAGAAACAAATGCCCCATATGGGCTGGCGAAGAAGATGCTTTTAGTTCAAGCCCAATCATACCGCCAGCAGTATGGTTTTAACGCTTTGTTCCTTTTACCCGTAAATTTATATGGTCCTGGTGATAATTTCAACCCAAGCTCATCTCATGTGATCCCTGCTTTGATAAGAAAATGCATTGAAGCGCAGGAAAATGGTGAAAACGAGATCGTTGTTTGGGGAGATGGATCTCCCACGCGAGAATTTTTATATGTTGAGGACGCGGCTGAAGGGATTATCCTCGCATCTGAAAAATACAATGATTCAGAACCAGTGAACTTAGGGGCTGGGTCGGAGATTAGTATCAGGGATCTTGTTGAATTGATCGCAAACAAGACAGGTTTCACCGGAAAATTAGTGTGGGATACCAGCAAACCAAATGGCCAGCCACGCCGTAAATTGGATACAAACCGCGCGTATGAGAAGTTTGGTTTCAAATCCCAAATGTTATTTGAAAATGGTTTAGAACACACGATTGCATGGTTTCGAGAAAATAAAAAAAAGATTTCTTAATTATGGACAATAAAGATAACGAGAGAAAATCAATCATCAAACCCTCTCATGGCTGGGCAGCTCTAAATCTGCGCGACCTGTGGTCATATCGTGAGTTAATTTTCTTTATGACCTGGCGGGACCTGAAGGTGCGCTATAAACAGACATTACTGGGTGCGAGTTGGGCAATTCTGCAGCCATTTCTCACCATGGTTGTTTTCAGTATTTTCTTTGGAACTCTTGCCAAGGTGCCATCTGATGGCGTTCCATATCCGATTTTTTCTTATACTGCATTAATTCCCTGGGCATTATTTTCGAAAGCTCTTCAAGATGCCAGCAGATCGCTGGTAGCGAACAGCCACATGATCACCAAAGTGTACTTTCCGAGAATGATCCTGCCGCTTTCTTCTGTGCTTGCGGGTGTGGTTGATTTTCTGATCGCGTTTATCGTTTTAATAGGAATGATGATCTATTACAAAATTACACCAACTACAAATGTCTGGTTCCTGCCCCTTTTCTTTGTTTTGGCACTGGTAACAGCGGTTGGAGTTGGGTTATGGCTTTCCGCATTGAATGTCCTATTTAGAGATATCAACTATGTTCTGCCTTTCCTAACCCAATTTTGGATGTATCTTACTCCAATTGCTTATCCTTCAAGCATGGTCCCTGTTAGATGGCAGGCGATTTACGCCCTGAACCCGATGACTGGGGTGGTGGAAGGTTTTCGATGGGCACTCTTAGGTACCGGTCAGCCTCCAGGAACGCTTACACTGGTTTCAAGTATTGTTGCTGTGGCTCTGCTCATTAGCGGCATGTTTTATTTCCGAAGAATGGAACGGCTTTTTGCCGATATGGTTTAGAGGATGGAGCCGAAAAAATAATGACACATACAGCGATCAAGGTAAACCATTTAGGTAAGAAATACATGATTGGGAGTTCTGTCAACGCGTACCGCACTTTGCGTGAAACAGTATCAGAACAATTTTCTGTAAATAAAAAACGATCTGCTGTTCTAAAAAACGCTTCAGAATCGATCTGGGCATTAAACGATGTGTCATTTGAAGTAAACAAAGGCGAGGTGTTGGGGATTGTAGGACGCAATGGGGCTGGAAAAAGCACGTTGTTAAAAGTTTTATCTCGCGTGACTGAACCAACCAGGGGGTCGGTTGAAGTGTACGGTCGCGTAGGGTCATTATTGGAAGTGGGGACCGGCTTTCACCCAGAACTAACTGGTAGAGAGAACATTTTTCTCAATGGTGCAATTTTAGGGATGCGGCGGAACGAGATCGAAAGTAAATTCGATGAGATCGTGGCATTCTCGGAAGTTGAAAAATTTATCGACACGCCAGTCAAGCGGTATTCCAGCGGAATGTATCTCAGATTGGCTTTTGCGGTTGCTGCTCATCTTGAACCCGAGATTTTGGTTGTGGATGAGGTTTTAGCGGTGGGTGATGCGGAATTTCAAAGAAAATGTTTGGGAAAAATGAGCGATGTCGCCAAGCAGGGTCGCACAGTTCTTTTTGTCAGCCATAATATGTCCGCCATTCTGCGTCTGACCGAAGAAACACTTGTCATTGATAAAGGAAATCTTTTATTACGTGCACCCACCGCCGAGGCGGTTGATTATTACCTTTCCAGTGGGCTCACACAAGAAGGTCAGCGTATCTGGCAGCCTAATGAGATAGATCAGAAAAGTCAATTTATCCCTACAGCGATGCGGATTTTGGATAAAAAAGGAAATATTTTGGAAACGGTGCGGTCCACTGAACCATTTTCTATCGAGGTTGAGTATCAAATACGGAAACCGACCAAAGGCTTGCGTGTAGGAATTTATCTACTTACTTCTCATGGTGAATTTGTTTTAACTTCTTTTGATACAGACGATCCTATAAAATTCGATACACATACTGTGAGAGATGAAGGGGTGTATCACAGCAAGGTAAATATTCCTGCTAATTTTCTTAATGGGGGCAGGTATGTTCTAGGTTTAAACGCCAGTTCATACCGAATTAAAACTTATTTTCATGATGAGCAAGCATTGGCGTTCAATGTGGACCCTTCTGGGGCTCCGGGAATGCAGTGGCCTGAATCACGGCTGGGACCTTTACGGCCAGCTTTAAAATGGGAGATCAAAAAAATATAAAATGCCAGAAAATAACAAGAAAAAACCTTCAAAGACGATTGCAAAGAACATTATCAAAACCGTTCTTGGCCAAGTGCCTTTTACGGCAGAAATTTATTGGTTAACGCGTCACAGAGACAAATCATTAAATAGCCGATTCTCACTCAAGAAATTAAATGATAATTTGCCTTCAATTTGCGCGCAAGTTAATGAAATGCGATCAAATAAACAAGAAGGTGGAAAAAAAGTATTTATTTTTGCTACTCTACATTATTGGATCGAACACGCAGCGGTCACCGGTCTGGTATTAAGCGGTATGGGAAACGATGTCACACTTGGGTATCTCCCATATCATGATTGGCAAAATGAGATCAATCGGTTTGATCAACGCAGGCAAAATCTTTACGCCCAAGATGTACTCAATAAAGCAGAGCCATTGTTGAAAAGCATATCTCTTTTGGACCTTCACGCAGGTTATAAGGTTCTTCCCGATCTGCTTCAGGAAAAGATTGAAGAAGTAACTCGCTTCGATTCGATGTACACGCTCCAGGTTGAGACCGTGGATAAAAGTAGTGAGATCTATAAATTGCGATGTAAACGCAATGTAAAAGCGGCTAGGGCTGCTTTTGAATGGCTGAGTAACAATAAACCAGATTTGGTTATCGTACCGAATGGGACCATTCAAGAATTTGGTGTTATTTATGAAGTAGCTCGTTTTATGAATATCGAAACGGTAACCTATGAGTTTGGGGATCAGCGGCAGCGTATTTGGATTGCTCAGAATTCAAAGGTAATGCATCAGGATACACAGGATATGTGGGAAGCATATAAAGAGGTTGAACTTACAAGAACAGAGAAAGGCAAGATACGGGAATTGTTTGAAGCACGCCGCAAAGCATCAGTTTGGAAAAATTTCTCTCGTTTATGGCAGCAAGTTCCGGCTAAAGGAGTGGAAATTGCGCGCAGTGAACTGGGTTTAGATGAACGACCTGTCGTTCTTCTAGCGACAAATGTGTTGGGAGATAGTCTTACACTTGGGCGGGAGGTCTTTTCCAACTCAATGGAAGAATGGCTTGAAAGAACCCTGCAGTATTTTGTAGGTAAAACTGAAGCACAATTAGTTATCCGTATACATCCTGGTGAAGTATTAATCCATGGTCAATCGATGGTCGATGTGATCAACCGAGTCCTGCCTTCTTTACCAGAGCATATTCATGTGATCGGTCCGGAAGAAAAAGTAAACACATATGACTTGATTGCTGCCGCGGATCTTGGACTTGTGTATACGACAACTGTCGGATTGGAAATGGCAATGAGCGGTGTGCCGGTGATCGTAGTCGGGGAGACCCATTATCGCAACCGTGGATTTACTTTAGACCTAGAGGGATGGGTGAAGTATTACAAAACCATAAACGCAATACTTGAAGACCCGACATTTTACAAATTGGGAAAAGAACAGATCGACCTGGCTTGGGCATATGCGTACAGATTCTTCTTTGATTTTCCGCTCCCTTTCCCATACCATCTGGTTAATTTATGGGAAGATTACAGATCACATCCAGTTGGAGAAATTACCAAATCAAGCAGCTGGTCTGAATATGAGCCAATATTTCGATATTTGGTTGGTGAAAAAATTGATTGGGAAGCGATTAAACAAAAAAAATAGGTTTTTATATGAATGATCAGAATCCAAAACAGGATGTTAGAAAGTTTTATGACCGAATAGGTTGGCAAAAGGTCAGCGAAGGTATCTATCAGAACGCCAGATATGAGGATCTGCGTCCGGTCTCGCGTCCCTATATTCATAGATGTCATTTACGGGTTAATCGACACCTTGATCCAATAGGAAAATATTTATTGGATGCAGGATCTGGTCCGATCCAATACCCAGAATATCTAACATATTCCGAAGGATACCAATTCAGGGTGTGCCTTGATATCTCGATCGTTGCGCTCGTCGAAGCGCGTGACCGCATCGGTACTGACCACGGTTTGTTTGTGGTTGCAGATGTGGCAAACTTGCCTTTTAAAAATGATGTCATTGATGGGATCGTTTCCCTGCACACGCTTCATCACCTCCCGGGAGGTGATTATGTTCCTGCCTATAAGGGCTTAAGACGGGTATTAAAAAAAGGTGGAAAAGCTGTCGTAGTAAATGGTTGGGATGAATCAATGCTGATGAATACGTTCAGGTGGCCGATCTTATTGATGGAAAAACTTTTTCAAAAAAAACCCGAATCTCCTGGGGAAGAGGACACGGCCAACAATACTGCCAAAAAGAAACCAAAAGGTACTTTCGTACACAAGCTTAATGTGCAGGGATTGCGAGATGTTCTGGGCAATGACTTTCCTGTCTCAATCAGTGTATGGCGGAGTGTCAGTGTTCGGTTCTTAAGAGCAATGATCCATCCCTTTTTATTAGGCCGATTCTGGCTGTGGATTTTATTCGGTTTGGAGAATTTATCCCCAAAATATTTTGGTGAGAAAGGGCAGTATCCTTTAATTACCTTTACGAAGTGATATCTATATCAATGTTATTTTTTACAAATAGGAAGGATCTATGAACTGGAAAAACAAGGTCATACTAGTTACCGGAGGAACGGGTTCTTTTGGTAAAAAATTTATCGAAATTATGCTGCAGGAATACACACCTGCGAAACTGATTGTGTTCAGCCGGGATGAGCAAAAGCAGCATGAAATGCGTCAGATGGGGTTTACGCATGAAAACCTGCGTTATTTTATTGGGGATGTAAGAGATTATGACCGTCTGCGTCGTGCGTTTGAAGGGGTGGATTATGTCATCCATGCGGCTGCTCTAAAACAAGTACCGGCATGTGAATATAACCCAATGGAAGCAGTAAAAACGAATATCCTGGGGAGCAGCAACGTGATCGACGCGGCTTTAGATGCCAAAGTAGATCGTGTGGTGGCATTAAGTACGGATAAAGCGGTGAACCCAATCAACCTGTATGGTGCAACGAAATTAGCTGCAGAGAAATTATTTGTTCAAAGCAACGCGTATGCTGGGGGAAGGAAAACCCGTTTTAGTTGTGTACGCTATGGAAATGTGGTTGGTAGTCGGGGCAGTGTGGTACCACTTTTCATCCAACAGCGAAAAACGGGGGTAGTAACGGTGACAGATGAACGCATGACGCGTTTCTGGATCTCCCTTGAACAAGGTGTTCGGTTTGTCATTCGCTGCTTAGAAGAAATGCATGGTGGAGAAGTTTTTGTTCCCAAGATACCCAGTATGACAGTAGCGGATCTAGCAAAAGCGATGGCGCCCGAAGCGAAAATAAATTATATTGGCATTCGACCGGGTGAAAAATTGCATGAAGTATTAATCTCTGAGGATGAAGCTAGAACTGTTATTGAATTAGACGATATGTATGTCGTCCAGCCAGCGGAATCACTCTGGTTCGGACGGGAATGGGAAGCGATCGGAAAACATATAACCGATGAATTCAGATATGTAAGTAACACTAATGAGAACTGGCTGACGGTGGAGCAAATTCAGGAGATCATTAAACCTTTCGAAGGGGCAAGTAAATAATAAGGAGTTCAAGTGCGCATCCTTGTCACAGGCGCTTCTGGTTTATTAGGACTTAATTTTTGCTTGGCAAAGATGCCCGATCATGAAATTTTCGGGGTCACTAATCAAACTCGCCTCCACAATCCCCCCTTTCCAGTTATTAATTTTGATCTAACGAAAGATAAAACCGTCATGAATGTGTTAGATCAGACCATGCCGGAGCTCGTTGTTAATTGCGCGGCGATGGCGAATGTGGATCAATGTGAAAAAACTCCGCTATTAGCAGCTAAGATCAATGCTGAAATGCCCGGAAGGATAGCCAGGGAATGTGCACAACGCTCAATACAGCTGATCCATATTTCAACCGACGCTGTTTTTGATGGTGTCGATGGAAATTACCGTGAATCTGATCCCCCAAACCCCTTATCGGTTTACTCCAAAACAAAATTGGCAGGTGAGCAAAATGTACTGGATGAAAACTCACAGGCAATGGTTGCGAGAGTGAATTTCTTTGGTTTCAGCGTATCTGGAGATCGAAGTTTAGCGGAATTCTTTCTCAATAACCTTATGTCAGGTAAAAAAGTTTCTGGTTTTACCGACATCCTTTTCTCACCAATGTATGTCAATGATCTGGTGGATATTCTGGTTGAAATGGCATTGAAAAAATTGTCCGGCATCTACAATATCGTAAGCCGTGACAATCTAAGCAAGTATGATTTTGGGATTATGATCAGTGAAAAATTCAATCTAGATGGCAAAATGATTTCTCCAGCATCTTGTTTGCAAAGTGAACTTCTTGCGAAGAGGTCACCAAATTTAGTATTAGATATCAGTAAACTTTTATCAACTGGTATCGAAGTTCCGAATGTGGATTTGGCTGTGGATCATTTTTATAATGATTACAAAGCCGGACTTTCCGACCTTATTCGATCTTTCAATAAAACGGAATAAATAGTGGAGGAACAATGAACATATCGATCGGCAAAAGAAAAGTTGGGTTGGATTACCCAACCTATTTTATTGCAGATATCGCCGCCAATCATGATGGGGACCTGAAGCGGGCAAAAGAATTGATCCGGCTCGCAAAAAATGCCGGTGCAGACGCAGCAAAATTCCAGAATTTTACTGCTGAAAAAATTGTCTCAGATTATGGGTTTAAGAATATGGACGGGCAGCAATCGCATCAGTCTGCTTGGAAAAAATCTGTTTTTGAAGTTTACAAAGATGCATCAGTATCTCTTGATTGGACGCCTATTCTAAAAGAAGAATGTGACAAAGCAGGGATTGATTATTTTTCTTCCCCGTATGATTTTGAAGCGATTGATTACCTTGATGGCTTTATGCCGGCCTATAAAATAGGGTCTGGAGAGATAAACTGGCTTGAAGCATTGGAAAGAATGGCTTCTAAAGGGAAACCGATTCTTCTTGCAACAGGTGCAGCTACTATTGGGGATGTCCAACGGGCAGTATATGCGGTTAGAAAAAATAATTCGCAATTGGTTCTGATGCAGTGCAATACCAACTACACTGTCAGCGAAGAAAACTTTAATTACATTAACCTGAACGTATTAAAAACCTATGCGGTTATGTTCCCGGATGTGGTGCTTGGCCTCTCAGACCATACTTCTGGCCACGCGACTGTTTTAGGCGCAGTGGCATTTGGCGCGCGCGTCGTGGAAAAACATTTCACCGATGATACTTCTCGGGAAGGTCCTGACCATAAATTTGCCATGGACCCAATCATGTGGGAGGAAATGGTCCGGAATACACGCCGGTTGGAAAGCGCGTTAGGCTCGCCAGATAAAAAAGTGGCGGAGAATGAAAAGGATACGGTCGTTATTCAGCGGCGCTGCTTGAGAGCAGCCAGGGATTTAAAAGCAGGTGAGACCATTACACGAGACCAAATTGATGTGCTGCGGCCAGCTACACCAGGTGCCATTCGTCCGGATAGCATCAATGACGTTGTTGGGAT
This sequence comes from Pelolinea sp., assembly GCA_030655835.1. Classification (GTDB taxonomy): domain Bacteria; phylum Chloroflexota; class Anaerolineae; order Anaerolineales; family Anaerolineaceae; genus Pelolinea. The sequence continues at coordinate 1,216 of JAUSPC010000163.1, read as the reverse complement.
GAAACTAATTTCAGATATGCCCTTTGGAAAAGAATTTCATTGGGGTGATCTGAAGAGATAAGACGAGGCTGCCCTGCGTATACTCTATTGTTCAGAAAATTATTCCCCGCATGACCACCGTTTTCTTTCGGCGTTGGCTAAAACTAACCATGATGTGTATTGGTTCCGACTCTTAGGCGGAAATAATATTCAAGAAAAACGGAAATTTCCACAAGGCATTCACGTTGTTGAATGGGTCATTGAAAAAGAAAAAATTTCTTGGGTTGATTATTTCCGTCTGAAGAATAAATTTAGAGATGTGGTTGAGAATATTCAACCAGATATTATTCATGCCGGTCCGATCCAGAGGGTGGCATTTCTCCCAGCGTTATTGAATTTTCATCCGCTCATGAGCATGTCCTGGGGTTTTGATATGCTTGAAGATGCCGATCGTAATTGGTTCTGGAAAATGATCACCAACTATGTGCTGGATAAGAGTGACTGGCTGATCGCTGACTGCCATACTGTTAAAAAATCTGCCATTAAATTTGGGTTCCCGGAAGATAAAATTACAATTTTCCCATGGGGGGTTGACCTGAATCTTTTTTCGGCAGGAAATAAAGCCAAAAAAAGGCGAAAAATTGGGTTTGAAGATGATTTTCTGATCATTCACACCCGCTCTTGGGAACCCCGGTATGGGGTAAATATCGCCTTGCGTGGATTTCAAAAAGCTGCGCTATCTAATCCTAAGTTACAGATGATCATGTTGGGTGGGGGATCTCAAGAAAAGGACATAAAAGAATTTATTGAAACGCATCATCTATCGAAACAGATCCATTTTTATGACTACCAAAAAAATGAGGATTTAGCTGCCTTTTATCAGGCTGCGGATATATATTTGAGCGCTTCGTATGTGGATGGGTCATCTGTCGCTTTGATGGAATCCATGGCGTGTGGGTGTCCGGGTCTTGTGTCGGATATTCCTTCCAATTTGGAATGGATCACGGATGGTGTAGAAGGGTGGACTTTTAGAGAGGGGGATGCGGATGATCTAGCAAAACAGATCGAGTTTGCGGTAATTAGAAAGAACGAATTGGCATTTCTTGGGAAAGCTGCTAGGCTAAAAACTGAACGCTTGGCAAATTGGGATAAGAGCGTTGAAAAGCTATTAGCTGCTTATCAAAATGTAGTTGAATAATTTTGCTCATCAAATTAGGTGGTAAGTGACCATGAAAAA
>JAUSPC010000223.1 GCA_030655835.1 Pelolinea sp. | reverse complement strand
TCAATAAAGCGTATATCTGGTATCTTTGTATACAGGTAAGCTGTGCGTATGTGTTCATGAATGCTCCTTTGATTTAGTCGTTAGAGAGGCGCTTATCTTACCGCAGCTTATCTCTCTAACGCTTTCAAAGTTGCACTTGCTCGTTGAATTCAAGAGTTAAAACAATCCCAATTAGAGCAAACAATTTTTCCGCTTGGTGAATTAAATAAAGGGGATGTAAGAACTTTAGCCCGTGAAGCTGGCTTTGCAGGCTTCGCCGAAAAACCAGAAAGTCAGGATTTTTTTGATGCTGGAGCATACCAGCATCTTTTTGAGCCGTCCAAGCTGCAAAAAGGAGATATATTGGATCTGCAAGGGAATATCCTCGGGAGGCATAATGGGATCATCAATTTTACAATTGGGCAGCGCAAGGGATTAAATATTGGTGGAAGCGAGGAACCTTTGTATGTCCTTGAAAAAGATGCCCTCAGTAATAATATCGTTGTGGGGCCTAAAAAATATCTTGCAGTGGACCGGCTGATTGCATTCAACGTAAATTGGATTGCTTTTGAGAAATTGAATGGCCCGTTAAATGTAAATGCCCGCCTTCGTGCGCATCATACAGAAATATCCTGTGTGATCAATTCGCTCGCTGATGGGTCCGTTGAAGTAAAGTTTGACACACCTCAATTCTCAGCCACTCCCGGGCAGTCAGTTGTGTTTTACAAGGATGATATTGTGCTTGGAGGGGGTATTATTAAAAATATACATAATATATCTGATGGATAGTGATTGGTCAAAAGGTTAATATGGACTACGAAATAAAACCTGAAGAGATACTGCGCTATTCCCGTCAACTTATTATCCCTGAGATTGGCCTCCAGGGTCAAATAAAGCTGAAAAGATCATCGTTATTAATTGTTGGGTGTGGGGGATTGGGCTCACCCATCGCGCTTTACCTGGCGTCAGCAGGTATTGGGCGTATCGGGCTGGTAGATTATGATGTGGTTGAATTATCCAATCTTCAGCGCCAGCCAATCTACAGAAATATGGATATTGGTAAATCAAAGGTGGATATAGCGCGGGAACGTTTGCTCAGTATTAATCCCGAAATTCAAGTGGATGCATATAATCAGCTTTTTACTTCCCAAAATGCCGAAATAATTGCAGAACCATACGACATAATAATTGATGGTACCGATAATATTCCGACACGCTATCTAATTAATGATCTGTGTGTCTTTTCCGATAAACCTTATGTTTATGGCGCAGTTTATCGTTTCTTTGGTCAGTTGAGTGTTTTTCATTCTTCAAAAGGACCTTGTTATCGCTGTCTGATGCCAATCCCGCCGTCCCCCGAATCAGTACCTTCCTGCGCGGTGACCGGGGTCGTGGGGTTCGTACCCGGGATTATTGGACTCCTGCAAACAAACGAAGTGATTAAAATTATTTTAGGCATTGGATCATCATTGATCGGGAAATTATTATTGGTTGACGCGCTTGAAAATACTTTTAAAGCAATAGAATTAAATAAGGATCCCAATTGCCATGTTTGCGGGTCTCATCCGCAGGTCACCAAGCTGATCGATTACGAACAATTCTGTCAAACGTCTATTCGCGACCGGGATTTGGTTTTTGAAGAAAAGTATATGGTAACTCCTGCTGAATTGAAAGCAAGAATCGCGCAGCAGCAATCTGTTCAGATAATTGATTTACGGGATCCTGTTGAACTGCAGATCATTAAAATACCTGAAGCTGAAAACGTGCCTTTTCACCAATTAACCAATACTATGAAAAAATGGGATAAAGAACAACAGATCATATTGATCTGCCATGTAGGGTTTCTTTCATCTATCGCACAGCGAATCATGACTGAAGCGGGTTTTAAAGACGTTAAAAGTCTCAAGGGAGGCTTGCAGGGCTGGGGTCGTGATCTAGACCCTTCGTCAATTATTTATTAAATTATAAACAGTAAATTTTCTTATCCTTCATTAATATTAAATTCAATGAAGGATCCACTAAAACAAAACACATAAGCATGTTTTTTGTTATTGTTAATTAATCTGCCAAGTTGGAGAATAATGCAGTGCTCAAATAACGTTCACCAAACGAAGGGATAATAACAACAATCAATTTTCCGGTATTCTCATGCCGTTGGGCTAACTGTATTGCTGCCCAGACCGCTGCTCCAGACGAAATCCCCACCAACAAACCTTCTTCGCGCGCCATACGGCGTGCCACTACGAAAGCATCTTCGTTTGTTACACGAATAACCTCGTCATAAATCTTGGTATTCAAGACTTCTGGAATAAAACCCGCCCCAATACCTTGTATAGAATGAGGTCCTTTTTGATCGCCAGAAAGTACGGCAGATGCATCTGGTTCAACAGCGATGACTTTGAATAATGGTTTCTTGGCCTTGATTACTTCTCCAACGCCTGTGATCGTACCACCTGTGCCAACACCGGCAACCAGAAAATCCACTTTTCCATCCGTATCTTTCCAAATCTCTTTTGCAGTAGTTTGGCGATGTATTTCAGGATTAGATGGATTATTAAATTGGTTTGGCATAAAATAATGCTGATGATCGCTGGCAACCAGTTCTTCTGCCTTTCGAATAGCTCCACCCATACCTTCAGAACCAGGGGTTGAGATTAACTCTGCACCAAACGCTCTCAATAAAATTTTCCGTTCGTTACTCATAGTATCAGGCATTGTTAATATCAGCTTGTATCCCCGCGAAGCTGCAACCATTGCCAGGGCTATTCCAGTATTTCCACTTGTCGGTTCAACGATCACTGTATCCGCCTTGATTTTTCCTTCCTTTTCGGCAGCTTCAATCATCGCTAAACCAATGCGATCTTTAACGCTATGGGCTGGATTATAGAACTCCAGTTTTGCAATCACAGTCGCTTTTGCATTTTCCATAATTCGATTCAGACGTACCAAGGGTGTGTTCCCAATAAGTTCTGTTACATTATTCGCTATTTTCATTATTTTTTCCTCTACCGATCATTATTAGATAAAATGACTTGAGAATAATTTCCATATTTATGTCATTTTCTTTTCTACTATAAAGCTGCACAACCTATGAATCCTAATTTGAATTACTTAGTCAGAACAAATCATTCAATGATGCAGCGCTCTGATTAGCCGAATATTCCTCATCTAGATATTTTACACACCACAACCACCCGCGTTGCTGGATGTTTGTGGCAACCAGCCGTTTTGTATTACTAATTGATGGAGTTGATTGAATCCTGAATTGGATGAGAATTGTTCTCCAAGGATCATACGCGCATCGATATCCTGATAATTTTTTCCTTCAGTTTTTAAGAAAAATATTGCCTGTTCAAGTGTTTGCTGAGGAAACCAAAGTGCATTGATATATTTTGCCGTTTCAAGCATTTCTTCCAAATCCAAATCCTTTGAAGCCATCAACTCAAATAAACCCAGCATTGCCATACCATGGTTGCAGTCCGGAAAATGTGTTGAATTATTGCAGCATGGACGATAAACCAATTTCACCGCTTCTTCCACTCTGTTTTGTTGTTCTGAGGTTAATATTATTGAATCCAAACTGGAAAAGATTTCATTGACTGGTTTTGTTGCTAGAGACCATCCACCGGTAGATGCAAATCCTGTTGGCCCATTTTCTCCATATTGTTGTATTGGTCCATAATCTAAAACCGGGTTTTTTGAAGAGAGACCAACCGTCCAAAGAAAATTGAGTAGAAAATAGGCATTATCTTGGTTTGCTA
>JAUSPC010000222.1 GCA_030655835.1 Pelolinea sp. | reverse complement strand
ACGAATGCGGACATTCAATTTGCTGAAAATAGATTGAATACAAGACCCAGGAAATGTCTGTCTTTCACATCACCTGTGGTATTCTTAAAAAATCACGGTTGCACTTGAGACTTGAATCCAAGAGGGAATTTAAACCAAATTATTTTTTTTAAATATTTTTTATTTTTCTGGTCCAATAAAAACAATACGATTTTCCTTATTTATTTTTATTCACAAAAAAAGCGCTCAATTTTTGAGCGCTTTTAATAATTATCAACTTGAAGGACTATACCCGTTCAATGGTCACGTTCTTGTGTTCACGGAAATCATATGAACCCGTTCGTCCTAAAACCTTTGATACGTAATCTTCTGGCACATCAATCAGTGTATTAGTATCATTGATCAAGATCTTTCCGATCACATAACCGGGAATATTCGCGTGCGAGGCAATCGTCCCGACAACTTCGCCTGGGCTGATGCCGTCATTGCGTCCGCGTCCTAAATTCAAGCGCACCATCCCTTCTTCATGCGAAACATTAGATTTTCTATAGCCATCTCCGCGATTTTGCGTTTGTTTTCTGAAATTCTTTCCCTTGCCCTTGCCAGCAGTAGATCTTCGCTTGTCATGGGTATTTTTCCGCGTGTCAAAACTAACTTCCCCGATCTTCTCGATCGGACGCTGTTTTTCTTCAACCCGTGCCAATTTCAGCGCGGCAGCAGCCACTTTGATGGGATCATGCCCATCTGCTACATACTTTGCAACGATCTCTTCTTCGCGTCGGCAGCGGTCTCTCTCCAACCACATTTCCATCTTCTCAAGCAGCTGGTTCTCGCGGCGCTCTTCGATCTGTCCTTCGGTTGGCAGTTGAGCTTGGGAAATTTGCAGTTTGGCATATCCTTCAATTCTGTTCAGGTGGCGCCGTTCTCCCGGTGTGACCAATGAGATCGCGACCCCATCTTTACCCGCGCGTGCTGTTCGACCAATGCGGTGCACATACGCTTCAGGGTCATTGGGAATATCATAATTGAATACATGCGAAATATCATCAATATCCAACCCGCGTGCCGCCACATCCGTCGCAACCAGAACTTTGATCTGGCCAGAGCGGAAGCGGTTCAACACACGAATGCGCGCGTCCTGCTCCAAGTCACCATTCAATGCTTCGGCTGGATACCCGCGTTGGGTGAGCTGATTGGCAAGCGTGCCTGAACTGGCTCGGGTACGTGTAAAGATCAAAGTGGCTCCCACCTCTTCGCTCTCGAAAAGACGGGTCAAAGCAGCCAATTTATCCTTTTCATTGAGCAGATAATAGCGCTGTTCAATGGTCGCAACCGTGAGATGCTTCCGATCGATGGTGATAGATTCGGGGTTGATCATATAGTTGTCCGCTAGTTTGCGGATCGGAGTGGGAATCGTCGCGGAAAAAAGCGTTGTCTGACGTTTTGTGGGAGTTTCACGCAAGATATTTTCAATATCCTCAATGAACCCCATGCTGAGCATCTCATCTGCTTCATCCAAAATAACGGTGCGCACACCGCTCAGATCGATAATTTTTTGTCCCATCAGATCCTGCAGCCGTCCGGGGGTGCCCACGATCACGTCTACACCATTCTTGATCTTTCGTTTGGACGTGCCGTAATGTTGTCCACCATAAATAGCCATCACGCGTACATCAGTAATGCGGCCGTATTGAGCGATCGCTTCTGAAACCTGGATCGCCAATTCGCGGGTGGGGGTCAGTACGAGTGCCTGCACGCTGCCCGTGCTGCCGCCGTAGATCAAGTCCTGTATGATCGGCAAAGCGAATGCGGCTGTCTTACCGGAGCCAGTTTGGGATTGCGCAATCACATCTTTGCCGTCCAGCATCAATGGTATCACCGACGCTTGGATATCGGTCGGTGTTTCGTAGCCCAGTTCGGCTACTGTCTGCGCCAGCTTAGGGTGCAGATTTAGATCTTTAAATTCAGTTGTCATCAAAAACTCCTCTAATTGCGTTTTGATAACTCCTGAAGTGCCTCTAACCAAGTGAACCGTTCACGTTCCCGGTGAAAAATTTTCTGGTGTTTCCCATTTCCGTCCCTCGCGGGGCAAGAAAAAAGCTCGTCCAGATATTGACGAGCAACAATTTGGAATTTTCAAAACTTTTTTTATTAATTTATTTTTGGCTATATCCCAGCCAACCGACGGATTATACCACAACAAAAAAATATTTTTTTTGTAATTGTAATCCTTTCCATTTCAGAAGGGGTATATATCATTTATCCTACCCATTAAAATACTGTTTCAACATTCGGAATAAAATTTTGAATGTATTGCTGAATTCAAATCGTACCCCATTCTTCTGATTGGTCAGCATCTTATCCGTCATCCAATCAGCCACGACCTTCACATCCTCGGATATCGCCTTGAAGATACCTTCGACATTCTTCCATTCCTCGGGTTTACTTTCATATTGACTCATCACCATATCTGTCAGCATCATGCCCGGCAGCAAAGCGCCAATCAAGACGGGTCCATTCTTGTTTTCATGCGCGATTGCGTCGTTAAAAAATCGCAAACCGGATTTCGTCGTGCCGTAAATGGATAACCCATCCACCATTCTGCCTTTCTTCGCCCCCACTCCTTCCATATTATAGATCGCACCGTAACCCTGCGCCTGAAACCCTTTTATTGCCACCTGCGTTCCATATATCTCGCCCAGCACATTGATTTCCACAACTTTTTTAATCTCTTCTGCTGAAATATTCGGCAGCATGCTCAATTCATTAGAGATCCCGGCATTATTCACCCAAATATCAATGGCTCCAAATTTCTTCACTGAGAAATCCCATAATTTTTGCAGGTCTTCATTTCGAGAAACATCACAAGCATGACCGCCAATTTGGTCACTATTAAATGTTTTAGAGAGTTCATTTACCGCACTATAATTATTTCAATGAATCCCACATCACATACCCAATACTCTCATGCAGTCCGTAATAATTATGACCGCCTCAGCAGGATTTATGATCTCATTTCTGGCGGCACAGAACGTAATTTGATTCGCGAGACGATTAGCACGCTTAACATCGCAGGGACAGGAAATTATTTGGATATTGGCTGCGGTACTGGCACCGGACTTGTTGAGCTTGCCAAGAAGTATCCTTCCGCGAAAAATGTCGTCGGTATTGATATATCCATGGGCATGTGCAAAAAAGCGGTACAAAAAATTACCAAACAAAAACTCCGCCCTCCCCTTTTTTCTGTTTGTCAGGCGAATGGATTTTCTCTCCCATTTCGTTCGGCCAAATTCGATCTGGTCTTCATGAGTTTTACCTTTGAATTAATTCCGGATGATTTATTCCAATTGCTGTGCAGTGAGGTACTGAGAGTGCTTAAACTCTCTGGGGTTTATTTAACACTGAACATCAACGTAAGCAAGAGCAGGAACCCAATCTTCGCGTTGTACAAATGGGGGCACGACAATTATCCGCGCTTGATCGACTGCCGGCCTGTTGATTCATGCATGATTTTAAAAACATTCGGCTTTGAGATCATTTCAACACAAACTTTCAACCTGTGGGGCATTCCAGTCGCGTCTGTATCAGCATCAAAGGATAAAAAATAACCGAAATATAATGAGAATGCGTGAAACGCACTGACGAATTCTGGTAATTTCATATAATTGACTAGTCGCTCATATTGTTATCATCATAAATCATATCTTGACCTTTAATAAAAAATATCAACAATATTGTTGATATTTTTCTCTTTATTTTCTATTGGTATTTTTTCTTATTAAATTTATTTCTTTGCGCGCTTGATCATAGTATCGATCTTCTCGCGCTGCATTCCCAATTTCTCGACCCAGTGATTCAGGATTTCTTTGCCTTCATCGTTAAGTTGATATATTTTCCGTGCAGGTCCGGCTTTTTCAGATGCTTCCAGAGTGGATTGGATCCATTCGAATCGTTCCATCCTGGCAAGCATGCGATAAACTAGACTGGCATTCATATTTTGCATATCGAATTCTGATAGATCTTCCAGGATCTTATATCCATAAGAAGGTTTTTCCTTCAACAGGATCAGGATGGCTGGTTCTAAAAATGGGCGCATATGTCTCGGGCGTCTAAGCCCAGTATTTCTTGTTCTCATTTATTGTTCCTTTCTTTTTTAGATTATTATTTATTTTCTCTATTATCATACCGCTTATATATGCTATTTGCAAGTATATGCTACTATATTTAATAAAGAATTAATAATTATCTACTCTCATCGATTGGGGCAGCAGTGTACGATCTCTACTCTCTCATCACCATGCCGAGCAACTAATTTGACGGATATTGGCTTTCAAGCAACAAACCCCCATTAAAAAATTACCTGGTCGAATACCTCAATTGGGTTTTCAGGAATAATGATACGCTGTATCGATCTCTCCTTATCTATATGTTATAGCAAAACCAAGTTTACCCGCCATGGCAATCCCCTACTCTAAAAACCACAAACTCCATTCTTCCCACAGCACCTATCAACTATTTTTCATCGATCGTGATCAACTTAAAATTATCCTTGAACGCTTTGCTCGCCTTCTTCACGAACAGGTCGCGGATATGGTCATCCATCGAGAAATAGTTCACCTGCCAGTCCTGCTTTGCCAAGCCGACCATCTTATTCACCAGCAGCTCACGCTGGTCACAATCCGAATATTGGAACGCGTCATCCAGGATTAAAACCAGTGATTTGGTATCATTTTCCGCCTTTTTAAACAGGTTCTCAATTCATTATAATAATGGATGAAATATGATCATCAAACAGGCATCCTTCCGTTTTTATGCCGAGTTGAACGATTTTCTCAAACCGTCCGACCGCTTCCAGGATATCACGGTTCCCTTTAAAGGCCGCCAAACCGTCAAGCACCTGGTCGAATCCCTCGGTGTTCCTCATCCAGAGATCGATCTCATCCTCGCCAACGGCCAGTCTGTCGGGTTTGAGTATCTGGTTCAGGATAACGACCGCATGTCCATTTATCCCGTATTCGAAAGCTTCAATATCGCCCCTGCTGCCCACCTGCGCCCCCGCCCACTGCGCAACACACGTTTTATTCTCGACGGTCATCTTGGCAAGCTGGCGTCCCATCTGTGGATGCTCGGATTCGATGCAACCTACATGAATGACTGCGTTGATGACATATTGGCGGACATTTCACAATCTGAAACGCGCATCCTGCTCACACGCGACCGCGGCCTGCTCAAACGTAAACAAGTCACGCGCGGCTACTGTCTGCGCTCGCTCGACCCCTACCAGCAGCTGCTCGAGATCATGCGCCGTTTTGACCTGAAGGAATCACTGCAGCCATTCACCCGCTGTATGGCCTGCGGCGGTCTTCTGTATGATGTGGATAAATCCTCTATTTACCAAATGCTTCAGCCGCTCACCCGCAAATACTTTAACTCATTCAAGCAGTGCACCGATTGCGGCAGGGTTTTCTGGTCCGGCTCCCACAGTCAGCACATGCAGCGCCTTATCGACCAACTCTACTTCGATTTGGATTAGGCTTGAAAAATTATGATTTCCGAATATCTATTTCGCATCAATCGTGATCAACTTAAAATCATCCTTGAACGCTTTGCCCGCCTTCTTCACAAACAGGTCGCGGATATGGTCGTCCATTGAAAAATAGATCACCTGCCAGTCATGCTTTGCCAGATCGACCACCTTATCCACCAGCAGCTCACGCCGCTCCCAATCTGAATATTGGAACGCGTCATCCAGAATAAAGAACAGGCTGTCATTCTTGGAGATCTTCGCCGCAAAGCCGATCCGCAGCGCCAGAAAGATCTGTTCCTGCGTGCCGGTGCTAAGATCAGAAAAAGGATACTCCGCGTACTTGTCGGAAACCATCAACTCATCCCCCACCAGTTCAATCTTGTTATATTTCCCCGTGATCTGATAGAGCGCCTCCACCAGTTTCTCAGACGCCAGCCCCTCGCGGATCTTCTCGTCCTCTTTTTCCCGATACATATCAAGCGACTGATTGACCAGGATCTGAGCGATGATGTCCGCTTTCAGCGCCTTCCGTGTTTCATACAGGGAATTTCGCTTTTCCCGCAGCACGTCCAGGATCGCACCCCAGTCATCCTTGACCGTGTTCCCTGTCTCATCGCACAGCCCTTGCTTTAATATCGCCAGCGCGTTGTCTTCTTCCGATATCTGCGCCCGCACTTCTTCCAGCATGCAGCGGGTTTCCTCATGCGTTTCTCTGCTGTACTCCACCCCCGCCCCTTCCTCTAAAAAGTCCTCTTCCAATACGTCCAGCACCTCCAACTGCGTAACCAGCCTCCCCAACGCATCTTCCAGATCCTTCTTTTGGGACTTCAATTGCGCGTATGTATCCTCAAACTTATTCAAAGAGATCTTCTTTCCTGTCAGCAATAGAAAATAATTGATCAGGTCAGTTTCGATCTCTATTGTCTCTTTTTTCGTTCGCTCAAGCGACTCTTGCAGCGTCTTCGCGGTAAAATAATGCGCGTTGATCTCTTCCTGAGCCGCTTTCAGCGCCGAAAGCCCGCTCAGTGCCGTGCCAAATTTTTCTTTATACGCTTGCTTGATATCGTTAATATCCTCAAAAGCATCCCGATGGCGCAGCAGTTTATTCTGATTGAAGATATATACCGCCGCCCCGCCTACCATGCCGGCCAGCATCACACCCATCCAGTACTCCGTGACGCCATATCCATACCCGATCATCAATCCCAGGAAGGCCGCCAGACACAACCCGCTCAGCACCAGCCAGACAAGATTGTATTTCGGAAGAGCCAGACTTTCCCGCTTTTCGTATAGGTCAATGGCCTGTTTCAACCAGGCGTAGTGCTTGCTCTTTTTCTGAGCGTCCGCATGCTCACCCTCTGTCCGCTCCGCGTCCAACTTTTTTGCCGTCAGTTTGGTGATGGCTTCCCAGATCGCATCGAGGGTATCCTGCGGATAATGCGTCAACTGCTCTCTGATCGTTTG
>JAUSPC010000221.1 GCA_030655835.1 Pelolinea sp. | reverse complement strand
TGAAGTAATGTATGAATTAAGTAAATTTGGGATAGGAGTTTCCACCTTTATCGGTCTTGGGGCTGACCCGATTATTGGGGCAAATTATACTGATCTATTACCTCTTTTTGAAGAGGATCCAAGTACCGAAAAAATAATATTGCTTGAAGAGTTTGGCGGAATTTTTGAAGAAGATATTGCCAATTTTCTATCACAACATTTTACTAAACCAGTAATTGCGATGGTTGTTGGAAAATCGACTCCCGCAATTGGTGGTTTCATTAATACGGGAGCGATCAGTCTTACTGGAAAAGACCGTTCTCAGAAGAATTCCATATCGTTTCAGGATGTAGGAGTGGAAATCGCAAATACTGTTGAAGATATTCCAGATCTGATACGGAAAAAATAATACGCTATTTATGACTTTCTACGTACTTCACAGCGTCGCCTACCGATTGAATGTTGCGGGCGTCTTCATCAGAAATAGATAGATCGAATTTCTCGCACAATCCGTCAATCAGGAAGAATTGGTCCATCGAATCAGCCTTTAGATCCTCGATGAATTTTGTGCTTTCATTTACATTTTCTACGCCAATTTTTAAAACATCCACAACCACTTCTTTTACGCCATCTAATACATCACTCATTTCAATTCTCCTTGTAAAATTCTGAATAATTATATTATTAAATCATATTGATAAGTGTATACTTAAAAAAATGAAAAGCAACTTATCTATCCATTCGCGAAAAGATGACCATCTTATCATCAATTCACAAAAAGATGTCATTTCATCAAACACAACAGGACTCGAAAAGTTTCGCCTGATCCATAATGCGCTTCCGGAAATAAATCTATTGGATGTAGATCCTTCCGTAAAAATATTTGGAAAGAAACTTTCACTGCCATTGATGATCTCATCAATGACCGGAGGAACTAAAAAAGCGAGTGAGATCAATCAAATTTTGGCTCATTCCGCACAGAAATATGATATCGCGATGGGAGTGGGCTCGCAAAGAATCGGAATTGAGAATAAAAGGAGTATGGAAACTTTTAAAGTTCGAAAATTCGCTCCAGATATTCTTCTATTTTCAAATATTGGGGCTATTCAATTAAATTACGGATTTACAATAGACGATTGTAAAAAAACGGTTGATGCAATTAATTCCGATGCATTAATTTTACACTTGAATCCTTTGCAGGAAGCATTGATGGGAAATGGAAACACGAATTTTTCTGGGATTCTAAAAAAAATTGAGATGGTTTGCAAAAATTTAGAAGTTCCGGTAGTTGTCAAAGAGGTGGGGTGGGGAATATCTTCACAGGTAGCAAAGAGCTTAATTGATGCAGGTGTACAAGCAATCGATGTCGCGGGTGCTGGTGGAACATCCTGGTCAGAGGTAGAAAAATATCGAATAACAAATCCTTCAGGTAAACGAATTGCTGAAGGGTACAGGGATTGGGGGATATCTACTTCTGAAGCGATAATCAACATCCGGAAAGAACAGCGTGATACGTTAATATTTGCTTCAGGTGGATTACAAGACGGAGTGGATGTAATTAAATCTATCGCTCTTGGTGCCAATTTGGGAGGAGTTGCACGTAAATTTCTTATCGCCGCAATGAATTCACAAGAAGAATTGGATGAAACTATTGAGGAATTCTCGAAACAAATTCAGATAACAATGTTTGCAATTGGAGTTAAAGAAATAGATGCAATTTCCACGGCAAATATCAGACGGATAGAATAGCGGTGTAAATTGAATAGTTTATTGGAATATCAAGATACGGTAATGCCGGTTTTTTTATTTGAGTTAGAAGAATATGTGAATTCTTATTTCAAAGATCCCTATTCTGAATTAAAAACTCTTTTTCGATACCATTTGGGGCTTGAAGATGCTTCATCAAAACAGGGAAAACACATCCGACCATTGCTCACATTAATGAGCTGTGCTGGAACAGGATCGGATTGGCAAAAAGCTATTCCCGCAGCCGTTTCTATTGAATTGATCCATCATTTTTCCTTGATCCATGATGATATTGAAGATAATGGATTATTAAGACGTGGAAAGGATGCGGTTTGGGTGAAATGGGGGCTTCCGCAGGGTTTGAATGCTGGCGATGCCATGTTTGCCTCTGCTTTTCGGAAATTAATTGACCTCAAAAAGAATGTATCTGATAGCATAACCCTGGATGCCGTGGAATTATTGTCAGATACCTGTCAGCGTCTTACTCAAGGTCAGTATCTCGATATTGACTTTGAAAATCGGCCAGTTGTTTCGGTCAAAGAATATTTGAGTATGGTTAGAGGGAAAACAGCGGCATTAATTTCCTGCAGTACAAAAATGGGTGCACTAATCGGTGGTTATATCCAAGAAGAACAATGCAAATACGAAGATTTTGGCGAAGCGCTTGGAGTAGCTTTTCAAATTTATGATGATTGGTTGGGGATATGGGGAGATCATGAAGTTACTGGAAAATCAGTAACCAGTGATATTGTGGATGGGAAGAAATCCCTGCCAATTTTATTAGGGCTTGAAAAAAGCAGCCAATTTGCAAGCCGATTCGCTCAAGGTGAGATCGCTCAAAACGAAGCAATTATTATGGCAAAATGGTTACAAGAAGATGGGATTGAAAAAAGTGTAACTGATATTTATACATCGTGGACTGAAAAAGCATTCCTTGCGTTAGAAAAAATGTCATGTGCGGTAGGTGTAAAAACCGCATTAGAAGAACTTGCTAATAAATTATTAATACGGAAAAAATGATCTTCATCTACAATAAGGTTCAAAAAGGAGTACTAATTTGACTGATAAAAAATTAACAGAATGTCAGGATACACCTGTTTACGATGTGGCTGATCTTTTGTGTGATTCGGAGATTGATTTTCAAGCAATTGAGAAATCCGTAAGAACAATTTTAACTGCTATTGGGGAAGACCCTGATAGAGAAGGTTTATTGAAAACACCTGACCGTGTGGCCAGAGCATATGGTGAGTTATTAGAAGGATATCGAACTGATCCATTAAAGCTTGTAAATGAAGCGACATTTTCGGCAGATTATGATGATATGGTGATCGTTCGTGATATTGAATTTTACAGTTTATGTGAGCATCATATGTTACCTTTCCTTGGGCGGGCTCATGTGGCGTATCTCCCGAAAGGGAAAGTAATTGGCTTATCTAAGATCCCCAGGATCGTGGACATGTTCTCGCGTAGACTACAAATCCAGGAGCGTATGACTGGTCAAATTGCTGAATTTTTAGATACGCTTTTAGAGCCGCGCGGGGTAGCAGTAGTTATGGAAGCAGTGCATATGTGCGGGATGATCCGAGGAGTGAGAAAACATGATGCACGGATGACAACCTCATGCATGAAAGGTGCATTTAGAGAAAGCGAAATTACACGGAGTGAGTTTTTAGAAAATATTTCAAGAGGGGCAAAACCTCTAGAGTTCTAAATAGGAAAAAAATCATCAGGAGGATCAAAAAGCTCAGCTTGTTGTGAGCTTTTTAGATTTTTAGCTATATCAATAAGAGCTTTATTGTTTTCTGGATTTACTAAGGTTGGTTTCAGCTCGGAAATCGGGACCGCAACAAAAACTTTGGTCCATACATCAGTGTCTATGATCTCGTTGTTGAAAACAATAATATCCAGGTCGATTGTTCTTGGAGCATATTTATCTGGAAACCGAATCCTTCCGAGCCGGTCTTCAATTTTTGGAATAACCTCGGTTTTCAATTCCTTTGTAGTTAAAGGTGTTTTTGCGACAATTGCCAGATTGAGAAAATCAGGTCCATCGCTTCCAAATGACCTTGTGATCCAGATTTTAGAATGCGCTGAAATTATTAATTTCTCATTTAAAAAAAATAAACACCTTTTAATATTCTTCTGCGGTTGAATATTTGAACCCAGTAGGATAATAACCTCGTTCATAAATTATTTCTTCCTGATAATTTCAACTCCAACTGATTTGGAAAATCTTACAGCTCCCGGTTTCTCAACCTTTATTTTGACCTTTTCAACTTTTGGTGTTTTCAAGCAAATATCTGTGATATCTTCAGCGAGTGCTTCAACTGTATATCGTGAGACATTTTGAATATGCGCTATGATCGCTTTAGCAACAGTCCGGTAGTTAACACAATCATTGATATTATCGGACGAACTTCCCTCTGAGATATCCGTATATAGAGTTACATTAACCACAATATCTTGAGGTTGTGAGCGTTCTTTTTCAGAAATTCCAATAATTCCCCTCACCATCAGATCTTTAATAAAAACTTTATCCATTAACTTTATCCTTTATTAAACTAGATGTCGGCCGCCATCTAAATGAATGATCTCACCTGTTATATATTCTGGACCTTGCAAAAGGAAGAGAAACACATCTCTTAATTCATCTGTTGTAGCCCATCTCTTCGCTGGGACTTTGTTGATAATCCCATCTTCTTGAGCCCCATCTGATGCGGGTAGAATAGCGCCAAGTGCGATCCCATTTACCTGAATGTTTGGTGCGAGTGATAATGCTGTTGATCGGGTTAGTGCAGCCAGGGCTGATTTTGAAATAGTGTAAGGGAAGTGATCGTATCCGGGACGTAAGGCTCTCCAGTCAAGAATATTTATTATTCTCCCTTTATTATTACCTAGAGAATTAGCAAATAATTGGCTTAGTAAAAATGGCATTGTAAGATTCACATTCATATGAATTTGCCAATCTTCTAATGATGTTTGAGTAAATTTGACAGGTTTAAATATGGCCGCATTGTTTACCAAAGCGTATATATTTCTATGTTTTCTGAAAATCTCATTATAAACCTGGATAGCTGTTTCTGGAGTCGAAAAATCCGACCGGATAATTTCAACTTCTGTCCCCATTTCTTGGATTTGAGATGCCGTTTCAGATACTTCCTTGGTAGAGTGGTTATGATGAAGTATTACAGATGCACCTGCTTCTGCTGATGCCAGTGCTAGCTCTTTCCCTATTCGTCTGGCGGATCCAGTGATGATGATTTTTTTCCCTGTTAGATCAATCATTTTATACCTTGTTTTTTCACCTAATAATAATCCATGATCTCGCATACAAAAATTATAGATAATTTGTTAATGAACGTTTGTTACAAACAGCGGTACATTAAATATACATAAAAGGAGATAAACATGGAAAAACTATTATTAAATATTCCGGCAATACACTGTGGCCACTGTGCTCATACGATTAAAATGGAATTATCAGACCTTGTAGGTGTTAATTCTGTGGATGTTGATACTGAGAAAAAAGAAATCTCAATTGATTTTGAACCACCTGCGAATGAACAGGAGATCAGAGACTTATTGGCTGAAATCAACTATCCTGCAGAGAAGTAGCTCGGGATGTCTGAAACTCGACAGATCATATTACCTATTAAAGGAATGACGTGCGCAAATTGTGTCGCAACAATTGAACGCAACGTTAAGAAACTTGAGGGAATTGAAAATGTAGCTGTGAATCTTTCTTCAGAGCGTGCTTCAGTAGGGTTTAAGCCAGAAGAGATCCGGGTTGAAGACATTGTTGGGAGGATTAGACGCGCTGGTTATGATGTTTCGGCTGCTGACGGTGAGTTTATTTTTAAGACAAGTCCCGACACATCAGATATCCCAAGGATAAAACGGTCATTCGAGAAAATCGAGGGCATATTAGATTTATCGGTAAATTTATCCTCAGATAAAATTTTTGTTCAATATATCCCTACGCTAATATCCCAATTGGATATTAGGAAACACTTAAAGAAATTAGGGTTTGAAGTACTTATTCTTGGTGATGAAGCAGTTGATAGCGAGGAGCAGGCTAGAAATAAAGAAATCCAAAAACAAAAGCATTTGTTGGTTATCGGGTTGATCTTTACTATTCCATTGTTTTTGCTTTCAATGAGCCGTGATCTTGGAATTATTCCATCTCGGATCGGGGGCCAAGTATGGTTTAACTGGATGATGCTGTTTCTCGCAACCCCTGTGCAGTTTTATGTGGGTGCCCAATATTACGTGGGAGCATTTAAAGCTATTCGTAATCGATCTGCCAATATGGATGTATTAATCGCGATGGGTTCATCAGTAGCATATTTCTATTCGCTCTTAATCATCCTCGGATTATTTCACGGCCATATTTATCTAGAAACTGCCGCGGTGATAATCACTTTGATCCGATTGGGAAAATTCCTTGAAGCTCGAGCAAAAGGGAAGACGAGCGCATCAATCAAAAAATTGCTGCACCTTCAACCGAAGACAGCAAATATATTACGTGATGGTAAAGAAGAGCAGATTAAGGTCGAAGATGTGGTGGTTGGTGATTTGTTGATTGTAAAACCTGGTGAAAGAATACCAGTGGATGGTGTTGTCATGCAGGGCAGTTCATCAGTAGATGAATCTATGCTTACGGGTGAATCCCTACCAGTTGAAAAAAGAATTGGTGATGCTGTAATCGGAAGTACTCAGAATAAAAATGGCGTATTAAAGGTAGAAGCCACCAAAGTCGGGAAAGAGACCACACTTTCTCAAATTATTCAACTTGTCGAATCAGCTCAGGGCAGTAAGGCACCAATTCAAAGACTGGCAGATCAAGTTTCAGCAATATTTGTGCCGATCGTACTGGTTATTGCATTGGTCACTTTCCTCACATGGGGTTTATTTATTCCATTTTTAAACCCGGGTTTCACGACCGATATTTTATCCAATGCTTTGATCAATGCGGTTGCTGTGTTGGTTATCGCATGTCCTTGCGCAATGGGATTGGCGACACCAACAGCAGTGATGGTAGGGACTGGGAAAGCTGCTGGAGAAGGAATTCTTTTCCGCTCCGCAGAGGCTTTAGAACAGGCACAAAAAATCACTACTGTCGTTTTTGATAAGACCGGCACGATCACAAAAGGGCATCCTGAATTATCAACTTTAATATTAATTGACACAAATGATGATGAAGAAACGATCCTTCGATTGGCTGCAAGCGTTGAAAATGTCAGTGAACATCCGCTGGGAGAAGCAATTGTTGCCGAGGCTGGTAACCGGGGGATTGAATTGTTTGAACCGGATAAATTTTCAGCTGTTCCTGGAAAAGGCGTGGAAGCAGTTTACAAGGAGCAAAAACTCCTCATCGGAAACATGCGACTAATGAAAGATAATAAAATTGATATAAGCGATGTTGTTGCTCGTACCGGTTTAGAAATTGAATCTCGAGCAGAATCACCCATCTATTTCTCCATTAATAATTCGATTAAAGCGGTTTTGGGTGTATCTGACCACATAAAAGATGGGGTCATTTCAGCTATCGAAAAACTGCAATCTGATGGGAAGCGTGTGATCATGTTATCCGGAGATAATAGCAACACTGCGGCAGTGATTGCCAAGCAGGTTGGAATCTCTGAGGTGATCGCAGAAGTGCTTCCAGGTGAAAAAGCGCACGAAATTGAAAAACTTCAACGCGCCGGAGCTTATGTGGCAATGGTTGGTGATGGGGTAAATGATGCCCCTGCACTGGCTCAAGCCGATTTGGGAATTGCTCTTGGTACTGGAACAGACGTGGCTGTCGCTTCAGCCCCTGTGACTTTAATGGGTAGTGATCTTGATGGAGTTAGAAAAACTTTCATTTTATCTAAAATGACCTTGAAAACAATCAAGCAAAATTTATTCTGGGCATTTGTTTATAATGTGATTTTGATCCCTGTTGCGGCTTTAGGTTTATTGAATCCAATGATTGCTGCAGGCGCCATGGCATTTAGCAGTGTTTTTGTTGTAACAAACAGCTTGAGATTATCGAAGAAGAAAATTCCGACTACTTAGATTGTATGAGAGATAGTGGTTTTTTCCCACATGGTAGAATTGAATTATTCCATCATAAAAATAGAGGTAGGGCATGACAGACAAGAATAATCTTCAAGATCAAGCAATTAATACCATCCGATTTTTATCTGCAGACGGTGTCCAAACAGCTAATTCAGGCCATCCAGGCTTGCCAATGGGGACCGCTGCAATAGCTTATACGATTTGGAACCATCATCTAAAAATAAATCCGTCAAACCCAGAGTGGTTTGACCGAGATCGTTTCATCTTATCCGGTGGACATGGCTCGATGTTGTTATATTCTCTCCTTCACCTATCCGGTTTTGATCTGCCAATGGAGGAGCTGAAGAATTTCCGGCAGTGGGGAAGTAAAACACCAGGACATCCTGAGTTTGGTATGACCCCGGGTATTGAAACAACCACAGGTCCATTAGGGCAGGGATTTGCTAATGGTGTCGGCATGGCAATTGCCGAAGCTCATTTAGCTTCAATCTTTAATCAACCCGGGAATAAAGTAATTGATCATTATACATATGCTATTGTTACGGATGGTGATCTTATGGAAGGTGTTGCATCAGAAGCAGCCTCTCTTGCCGGTCATCTTAAACTGGGAAAATTAATTTACTTTTATGATGATAATAATATCTCTATCGAAGGATCCACAGACCTTACATTTACAGAAGATCGAGCTGCCCGGTTTGAAACCTATGGTTGGTATGTTCAAAAGGTTAAAGATGGAAATAATGTAGATGAAATTGATTCAGCAATTGAAAAAGCAAAATCTGATCCACGCCCATCTCTCATAATTTGTAAAACAGTTATTGGATTTGGGCTGCCAACCAAACAAGGAACTGAAGCTGCTCATGGTGCTCCTCCAGGAGTGGAAGAATTATTCGCGGCAAAGTACAACATGGGCTGGCCAACTGATGTTGATTTTTATGTGTCTGATGAAGTGTATGCCCATTTCCATGAAATCGGTAAAAAGGGAGAAAGAACCGAAACAGAATGGCAAGCGTCGTTTGAAAAATATCAAAATGAACATCCTACACTTGCGAAAGAACTTTTACGCAGAATATCAGGTGAACTTCCTGAAAATTGGAAAGACAATTTACCTGTATTTGAACCTGATCAAAAGGGAATGGCAACCAGGAAATCCTCTGAAGCAGTTTTAAATAGTATCGCAAATGTCATACCTGAACTGCTGGGTGGTTCAGCGGATCTTGCGCCATCCAATAACACGTGGATAAAATCCAGCTGCGCATTCCAGGCTGATAATCCGATCGGAAGAAATATTCATTTCGGAGTGCGAGAAAATGGAATGGGATCAATTGTTAATGGGTTGGCCTACCATGGAGGTATACTACCGTACGGTGCAACATTCCTGGTATTTTCTGATTATATGCGCCCCGCAATTCGCTTATCAGCTTTATCTCGCTTACACTCAATATGGGTTTTCACACATGACAGCATTGGTTTGGGCGAAGATGGACCAACTCACCAACCAGTTGAACATCTCACATCATTACGAGCTATTCCTGATTTATCCGTTATTCGGCCTTCAGATGCGAATGAGGTGCGAGAAGCCTGGATATCCGCATTAGAAACTGAAGGCCCAACTGCACTAATATTTAGCCGCCAAAATTTACCTACCATAGACCGCTCACAATTTTTAGCTGCTAAGGGATTGCATAATGGAGCCTATGTGATTGCGGACTTTGGTGATAAAGATCCTGAAATAATATTGATGGCCAGTGGTTCGGAAGTTCAATTGATAATAGATGCTGGAAAGAGATTATCTGAAGATGGGATTGGCGTGCGGTTGGTTTCATTCCCAAGCTGGAATCTATTTGAAAAACAACCGAAGAAATATATTGATTCAGTTCTTGATCCTGCTATCAAAATCAGATTATCAGTCGAAGCTGGTATTGGTTTAGGCTGGCAAAAATGGGTTGGAGAAAAGGGAAGAATTGTTTCAATCGATAAATTCGGAGCATCTGCTCCCGCCGAAACACTTTTCAAAGAATATGGATTTTCAGTTGATAATGTATATCAAGCCGCAAAAGAAATGATAGAAAAAGGGAGGTAAGCATGCGCGTAGCAGTAGGTAGCGATCACGGGGGATTTATCATAAAAGATGCGGTAATAAACGCTATTAAAGAAGCTGGGCATGAACCAATTGATTTCGGGACTATGAACCAGGATAGTGTTGATTTCCCTGATTATGCAGAAAAAGTGGGGAAAGCAATCATCAACGGTCAAGCAGACCGCGGAATAGCGATCTGTGGATCAGGTGTTGGTGTTTGCATCACAGCAAATAAGATCAAAGGGATCTATGCTGGATTAATTAGCGACGTATATTCAGCACACCAGGGCGTTGAACATGATGGAATGAATGTGATGTGTCTTGCTGGGCTGATCATCGGACCAAGATTAGCTAAAGAGCTTGTATTGAGTTTTTTAGGTGCGAAAGAAATGGATGGAGAACGATATAAAAGAAGAATAAATAAAATTAAACAAATAGAAAAAGAATTTTCCAAATGAATAAATCCAAAGAATTACGCAAAATGAAACAATCTGTCTGGTTTGATAATGTCGACCGAAAACTAATTAATAACGGTTGGTTAAGAGATCAGATACAGGAGAATACGATCTTTGGCCTCACATCAAATCCATCGATTTTCAGAAAATCCATTAGTGATGGGGAGGCGTATTCGCTTGATATACAATCAATGAGTATAACCGGATTAGACACTAAAGAAATATTTGAGGAATTGGTAATTGAAGATATTCAAGGTGTTGCCGACCTTCTAAAACCAACTTATCTGGGAACAGATCGAATTGACGGATATGTCAGCTTGGAAGTGGATCCGGCAATAGCAAACGATACTGCCAGAACGATATCTGAAGCAAAAAGATTATGGAAATTAGTAGATCGAAATAATTTGATGATAAAAATCCCCGCGACACCTGCGGGGATTTTTGCAATTAGAGAAACGATTGCTTCCGGGATCAATGTAAATGTGACGTTGATCTTCTCTGTGCAAAGGTATTTGGAAGTTATCGAAGCTTATATGTCGGGTTTGGAAGAGAGGATCGATACCAATCAACCGATTGACCAAATTCATTCTGTGGCATCCTTTTTTGTTTCTCGTTTGGATGTGAAAATTGAATCAAAAATCTCGGAATTGATCCAGTCGGGGAATATAATTAAAAAGGATATTCAGCCATATCTGGGAAAAACCGCTATTAAAAATGGTCTTTATGCGTACCAGGAATTTGAAAAATCCATAAACTCAGAACGTTTCAAGAAAATTTCTGAAAAGAAAGGAAATATGCAGCGGCCGCTGTGGGCTTCTACTGGAACAAAAAATGCTGCTTATTCAGATGTGCTCTATGTTGAAGGATTAATTCTTCCCCATACAGTGAACACACTTCCTCCGAAAACACTTTCAACATTTTTGGACCATGGTACTTGTAAATTAGTTGATTATTCATTTGGGAAAGAAGATTTCTTGACCATAAAGGATGAACTTGAAAATCTTGGGATCGATTTTTCGAAGGTATGTTCAGAATTGGAAGCAGAAGGAGTCGCATCATTTTCAAACGCTCAAGAAGAATTGATAGCAGCTATTGATAGCAAAAGACGTGCAGTTATAAAATCTTTGAATGGATTAGAAACTCCTGTAAAAGAAAGAGTTAAAAAATTTATATCAGAAGCATTTTCGAGAAAATTCTTTGCATCGGATACTTCTATTTGGACGAGTGACCCATCTGAAGCAGAAGAAGTTCTCCATCGAATGGGTTGGGTTAATGCACCAAATTCAAGCAAAGAATCCGTTTACGAAGGTAACAAGTTATTAAGCGAAATTATAAAGGATGGTTATTCTCACGCATTGGTACTTGGAATGGGTGGATCATCTTTAGCTCCAGAAGTATTCAGCAAGGTATTTAATAATGAAGGCGGGATCAATTTATCAATTTTAGATTCAACTGACCCGAAGCAGATCGATGAGAAGGTTAAAGAAATTCCAATTGATAAAACGCTTTTTATAATTAGCAGCAAGTCTGGTACAACTGCTGAAGTAAAAGCTCTATTTGCTTTTTTCTGGGATCTTGTGGAAAAAACTGATCGGGATCGACCTGGTGATCATTTTGTTGCCATCACAGATCCAGGAACGCAGCTAGAGGTCCTGGGAAAAGAAAAGAAATTCCGCAGAATATTTAATGCTGATCCGGACGTTGGGGGAAGATATTCTGCGCTGATCACTTTTGGGATCGTACCGGCTGTACTGGCTGGTGTTGACGGATATGCCCTTTTAGATTCTGCTCGCCAGATGAAAGAAAAATGCAGCAAATCAACACCAATTGAAAAAAATCCAGGTTTTATTTTAGGATCGGTTCTCGCAGAAGCAAACAAGGTTGGCCGTGATAAATTAACGATCCTGACTGACAAACCATTTCGTGCTTTCGGTTCGTGGCTTGAACAACTTGTTGCCGAAAGCAGTGGAAAAACAGGAATTGGGATTGTGCCTGTTGATCTTGAACCTAAACTTCCTGCAAATGAATATTCAACTGATCGGGTCTTTTACTACTTGCGCAGTGATGGTGAGCTGGATATGTTTGCCAATTCCTTAGTTGAAAATAACCATCCTATAATAGTCTCACCAATAGAGGGGATTTATGGTCTTGGCGGGGAGATATATAAATGGGAAGTTGCTATTGCAACAGCATGCAGCATTATTGGAGTGAATCCTTTTAATCAACCAAACGTGCAGGAAAGTAAATCGATCGCGAATAAAATGATCAATGCGTATAAACTCACCCCAGTTCTTGAAGAAGAAAGCATCCTGTTCTCAGATGATTCGGTTGTTGTTTTTGGACATATAGATAATGATCTATATGAAAAATCCTTAATAACAATAATTTCCGAATTCTTTTCCCCTGCAAAAGGTGATTATATTGGGATTAATGCATTTCTGCCAAGAAATGACACCTATGAAAAAGCGCTTCAACAATTCAGGAAAAAATTATTGAAAAGATTTTCAGTACCTGTAACAATGGGATTTGGTCCTAGATTTTTACATTCAACTGGGCAACTTCATAAGGGCGGAAGGAATAATGGAATTTATCTAATAATCACTCAAGAACCTACGGTTGATTTTCAAATTCCTGGAGAAGGAATGCGATTCAGCACTTTAGAAAGAGCTCAAGCTATAGGTGATATGAAAGCTCTTGAACAAAATAATCGACGTGTTCTGCGCCTTCATTTAAAATCACACACTTTTCTAGAATTAAATTTCAGTGATTTATTCGAAGGAAAATAAATTCTCCTATTTATTAGTATCGATAGCGAGGTGCAAAGCCCCAAAAATACCAGAGTTATCTTTTAATTTGGGCGGCATAATTAAATCGCGAATTTGTTCATCAAGATATTTGCTTTTTATGTAATTATTTAAATAACGCTGGGTCTTTTGATAAATTTTCTTGAATAAATGAAGTTGGTGCATCACACCGCCTCCCAGGATAATCTTTTGAGGCGAAACGGTACATATCAAATTCATAAGCGCCAAACTTATATAGTCCGCCTCAAGCTCCCACGCCATATGTTCTTTTGGCAGCATTTCTGCCGTCATGTGCCATCTTTCTTCAAGCGCTGGCCCGCTGGCTAATCCTTCAAAACAATCACGATGATATGGACAGATGCCCGGAAATGGGTCCATCCGCTTATTATGAGGTATTCTGATGTGGCCAAACTCGGGATGTACTAAACCGTGAACAAGCTCCCTATTAATAATGAATCCCCCGCCTATTCCTGTTCCGATAGTTATATATACAAAAGAATCGATATCCTGCTTTAACAAACTGCGGAACTCTCCCAGAGCAGACGCGTTCACATCTGTGTCAATCGCTGCCGGGATCTGTAAAGATTCCTCGATCTTTCCTTTTAGATTGGTAAATTGCCAACCTTCCTTTGGAGTGGATGTAATATAACCAAAAGTTTTAGATTCAGGATCAAGGTCGAGGGGGCCGAAACTGCCTATGCCAATGGACGCTAATTCTAAATCTAATGAATTCGTTTCATCCTTAAAGAAATTAGTTATGTCTGATATGGTTTGATTTGGAGATAAGGTTGGGAAAATTTTTCTTGAGTAAATATTGGTTTTATCCTTTGCTATCATCACAAAGGTTTTTGTCCCGCCAAGCTCAATAGCGCCAAATGCTTTCTCTGCCATGTTTTTCCTTATAAGATTATCATGTTAAACTAATACCCGTAACTTACTATTATATTTTATGTTTTAATCTTTATAAATGCAAAGGATAAATTATATGGATATCTTCGAAAAATGTTATCAGTACACTCAAGCAAAGGACCTAATAAAAGAAGGGTTCTACCCATATTTCATTCCCTTGGATGAAAATGAAGGTACTGAAGTGGAGTTTGAAGGCCAACGGCTTATTATGTGTGGGTCAAACAATTATCTTGGTTTGACAACCCACCCTAAGGTAAAAGAGGCAGCAATAGATGCTGTTGAAAGATATGGAACTTCATGTACCGGGTCGCGATTTCTCAATGGAAACCTGGCGCTGCACGAACAATTGGAGAAAGAATTTGCCGCATTTGTTTCAAAGGATAGCTCGCTTGTTTTTTCCACCGGTATGCAGGTGAATCTTGGCGCCATCAGCGCCTTACTTGGTCGAAGTGATGTAGTGATTTTGGATAAGGACGATCACGCGAGTATTGTTGATGGTGCTCGATTGGGATACGGAAAGATCGAACGATTTAGACACAATGATATTGAACATTTAGAAAAGGTGCTCCAATCAATCCCGGATAATCTTGGTAAATTGATCGTGGTTGATGGTGTTTTCAGCATGGGCGGAGATCTAGCTAACTTACCGGAGATAATCCCATTGGCGAAAAAGTATTCTGCCCGAATAATGGTAGATGATGCACATGGAATGGGAGTTACAGGGGGAGGGCATGGAACTGCGGCTCAATTTGGTGTTGAAGACGATGTGGATCTGATTATGTCAACATTTAGCAAATCTTTTGCCTCCTTGGGTGGTTTTATAGCAGGGGATGAAGATATCATACATTATATTAAACACACCGCTCGATCCTTGATCTTTAGTGCAAGCATTCCTGCTGCAAACGCAGCTGCTGCTCTCGCGGCGTTAGATGTGATCAGAAAGGAACCGGAACGCGTTGATAGGGTGAATGCAATTGCAGAACGAATACGACATGAGCTTAGTCGGATGGGATTTAACGTGGGTGAATCTG
>JAUSPC010000220.1 GCA_030655835.1 Pelolinea sp. | reverse complement strand
CCGAGAATTCCTCGGTAGTTGAACTTTTATCTAATTCTTTTTCGTTATAGATATTTTTTAGATGAAGTGAAACATTGTCGGATGAGCAATCAAAAAGTTCTGCCATTTTCTTTTGGGTAAGCCAGATATTTTCTTCGGCATACAATACCTCAATATTCACCGAGCCGTCCGGTGATTGATAAAAAGTGATTTGGTTGTCCGGTAGTTTTTTCATAATCTTATACCTCAACCCCGTTATATAATTTGTCATATCTAATGGAGTCATTCGCGCCGGTTATCAGCCGCGGCAATAATAAATACCGCGCTTGAGAGAGTTTTTGGTTTTGGCTTCTTAATAAAGAACATTCTTCAAGTAAAGGATTCACAATTTCAGAATATAACTCGACTAAATTCAGCGCAGGAAACAACACTTTGATTTTTTTCATGATTTTAATCCTTGTGATTTGTTTCGCCTAACAATTCAGTGTATGGGCAGTGCGATAGCATTGCTTACACACCATGTTGTAGGATGAGCTTGGGAACGACCACCAAGAATTAAAATTTAAATTCATGTGCTTCTTTTTAAAAATTACCTGTCTTGGCCAGCAGTAACCATGGATGGTGGAAGCTGTGCAAGATTAATCTTTTATGTAACTTCATATAAATATATTTGAAATCCAATAAATGTATTTCGGATAGTTTGGATATCACCTAATTGTCGTTTTGCATCTGATATTGCCTTGTATTTCAAGGTCAGTAGTTCAGGTAGTTTAGCGTCGTCTAATTCTTCCACACCCGAATCCACATACTGTTTTAAGACAAAATCTAAAAATACCCTTTGCTTAGATTCAAATATCCCAAAATGCGACTTTGCATATTCCGCTCTTTGGCTTCGTTTTATGGGGTCTGTACTAAATGCTACATAAGCCAGCACATCGTATAGATCACTGTCTTCCGCATGAATCAAGTGTTGCAAATCATTTAACTGGCTTTGGGTAAATCCCTTTTCATTCAATTCTTGCAAGAGTTTTTTACGAGTATCCGGTTTGCTCCAAATGGCTCTTAACTCGTCTTCATTATTAAAGAAGTCCGGTAGTGAACCAAACATGGATTGTAAAAATTCTTCTGCGGATATGGGCTTTCCGTCAGGACTCCAAAAAGAAGTCTGCACCATAGAATCCAACTCACGCACCTTTTCATCCGATAACTTAACCTTAATCATCTTCGGTCTTGGTTTACACCTGCAGGGCGCATATCCGCATTCAGGGCACGGTTCAGGTTCACAGACATAGGGTATTTGTTCACACTCTTCACAAAGAACGGGGTATGGCTTTGGTGTCGGCTCACATTCACATACAACTTTACCGCATATATCACATGGTAAAGCATCTCCATCCCATTCAGGATCAAGAAAATGCTTATGCGCTCCTACAAAATCATATATGGTAAAATAATCTTTTCCATCATACAAACGGGTTCCACGACCAATAATCTGTTTAAACTCAATCATCGAGTTCACAGGCCGCATCAATACAACATTCCTTAATTCCGGAGCATCTACACCCGTACTCAACTTTTGGGATGTGGTGAGAACGCTAGGGATGGTTTTTTCATTATCCTGAAAATTCCGTAAATGCTGTTCGCCCAGATTTCCCTCATCTGCCGTAACTCTTTGGCAATAGTTGGGGTTGGCGCTGTCCGCATGTTGATTAATTAAATCCCGAACCGCGAGAGCATGAATCTGAATGGCACAAAACACAATCGTTTTTTGATTCTGGTCCACCATATTCAAAAATAGTTTCACCCGATATTCTTCCCGCGCTCGAATCTCAATCAAACGATTCATTTCCGCTTCAGTATAAACCCGGCCCTCTTCAATATCACCTTCAACCACCGTATCGTCAGACGTATAGAGATACTCATCAATGGTGGTATGAATCTGCTTCACTTTGAAGGGTGTTAAGAATCCATCATTGATACCCTGTTTTAAGGAATAAATATATACAGGGTCACCAAAGTAACGGTAAGTGTCAATATTCTTATCCCGCTTGGGCGTTGCAGTCATCCCCATTTGGACTGCAGGGCTGAAATATTCCATGATGGCTCGCCAGGTGCTTTCATCATTAGCACCGCCACGATGACACTCATCAATGATAATAAAATCAAAATAATCCTTGGGGTATTCACCAAAATAGGGTTCATCATTATCCCCACTCATAAAGGTCTGAAAGATTGTGAAAAAGATACTTCCGTTGGTAGGGACTTTCCCTTTCTTGCGAATATCCGCAGGACGGATACGCACCAGTGCATCTTCTTCAAAGGCAGAGAAGGCGTTAAAGGCTTGATCGGCTAAAATATTTCTATCGGCTAAAAATAGAATTCGGGGGAGTCGCTCACCATCTTTTCGAAGGTTCCATTTACTATGGAATAATTTCCAGGCAATCTGAAAGGCAATGGCGGTTTTTCCTGTGCCTGTAGCAAGAGTGAGCAAAATACGGTTTTGTCCTTTGGCGATGGCTTCCAATACATTAGTAATAGCATTTTCCTGATAATAACGGGTTTGCCATGTTCCGCCCCGTTCTTCAAAGGGGACGGAATGCAGTTTATTCCGCCATGCCGCCGCATCCGGATTGATAGCATCGGCTTCCCCAAAAGTCATTTCCCACAGTTCATCAGGTGATGGGTAAACGGATACGTCACCTTCCTTCCCCACCTGCAGATCAATGCCGTAAATCTGTAAACCGTTGGTGCTATACGTAAAACGTACCTGCAACCGTTCAGCATAATCCTTGGCTTGCCCCACCCCCTCGGTATAGTATTTTTCATCGGATTTGGCTTCAATGACGGCCAGGTTGCGGTTTTTGTATTGCAGGATATAATCGGCTTTATCCGGGGTCGAACGTTTCCCATTACCGATTAAACGACCTTTAGAGATAGGGAATTCCATGCGGATGCGACTACCATCCACAACTCCCCAACCAGCCTCTTTTAAAGCAGGATCGATGTAGGTGGCTCTTGTTTCGGCTTCATTCAAATTATTTATATCAGAAATATATTGCTAACGAAATACTTTACCTGATTCTTTAATAAAATTGATAAATTTATCACAACCCACATTTACTTCAGGTAACCCACACGCTGCAGGAATTTTATACTTATTTTTATTCACCGGCAGATTTAATTGAGAACGTTCA
>JAUSPC010000219.1 GCA_030655835.1 Pelolinea sp. | reverse complement strand
AGGAATCGCTGAATCCCCGACTGTCGCCCTTAAAATCCCATCTGTTATTATTGCTGATGATCTAACCCCTTCTGACACGGTTATGCTTGACAAATCTTTAGTGATTGGTTTTTGCACATCCCGAGGTTCTGCAACCTCTCATTCTGCGATATTGGCACGGGGATTGGGTATTCCTGCAGTATCAGGTGCTGGGACAGAAGTCCTTTCTCAAGAAAATGGAACCGTGGTTATCCTCGATGGAACAAATGGTGTTGCGATCTTTGAACCCGGTGAAAAATTGGTTACTGATTATCAGCAGCGTATCAAAGTAACCAAAACAATTCTCGAAAAAGCGATCAAATTAGCACAAGAACCAGCCCAAACCTTGGATGGTAAAAAGGTTGAAGTAGTTGCTAACATTGGCAATGTGGAAGGAGCAAAAAGCGCTGTTAGTAATGGCGCAGAAGGGGTTGGGCTGCTAAGAACGGAATTTCTTTATCTTGAAGGTACGAAATTACCCACTGAAGAAGAACAATATATCGCGTATAGAGATATCCTAGATGTTTTTGGAAAAATGCCTGTTATTCTACGTACGTTAGATGTTGGAGGGGATAAAGAGATCCCTTATATGGGATTAGCTGAAGAATCAAATTCATTTCTTGGGCAACGCGCTCTTCGCCTATGTTTAGTACGCCCGGATATTTTTAAACCTCAATTGCGAGCCGCTTTAAGGGCAAGTGTTGGCCATAACTTGAAGATCATGTTCCCTATGGTTGCTACGGCCAGTGAAGTACGGGCTGCGCGGAAAGTACTTGATGAGTGTGCGGCTGAACTTTCAGATGAAGGAAAGCAAATTGCAGATGATATTGAGATTGGCATCATGGTTGAGATCCCATCCGCTGCGCTGGTTGCAGACCAATTAGCTAAAGAGGTGGATTTCTTTTCCATTGGTACCAATGACCTTAGCCAATATACTATGGCCGCTGACCGGACAAACCCAAAAGTTGCCGATCTTTCCAATTCGTTTTTCCCGGCTGTCCTCCGATTGGTTCGGAAAGTTATTCTAGCTGCCCACAAGGAAAGAAAGTGGGTTGGTATGTGTGGGGAATTGGCGGGGGAACCCTTGGCTCTTCCGATCTTGTTGGGATTAGACCTGGATGAATTCAGTATGAATCCTCCAATGATCCCGCTCGCAAAACAGATCATTCGTAATTTAGATTACAGCCAAATGAAAGAAATCGCTGACCACGCCCTTGATCTGGAAACACCGGATGAGATCCAGGCATATGTAAAAGAGAAGATTCCTTTTATTGCAGAAATAACTGGATAAAGGAAAAGACACGGTTTCCCGTGTCTTTTTTTAGATAATAGGCAATTGATTTGGAGAATTTAATAATGGGGGATCACTATCAAGTAATTCCTCCCAGGATTCCAGGTTAAGATTCTCTCTTTCCCCCAAACTGCGTACAGAACGGAATTTTAGAAAATGCCACCTTTCTTTAGTAGCTGAAGAAAGACGAGGATCATGCGATAGCCGGTAGTAGAGCAGCGAAGAACGGCTGCCGGGAAATACGATTACCTGATGAATTCTTTCTTCAGCTTTTTGTCTAAAGACGAATCGTGAAATTTCTGCAGTAATGGTTGGATAAAATATATACAGAATCTCCTTTGTAATTGGATCTATCCAACTTATTGTTTCTTCCCCTGAAACCTGAAGATGAAAGGAATTGCCATTTTTTTTGATCAATTCCTTGATCTCAATAAGATCTTTCTCCCGCAAGGTTGAAGTTTCATTTAGACGCAGCCTGAAGATGTTGGGGTTTTCTGGTTTGGGATCGGCATATGCTTGAAGAGTGGCGTTGATCAGATCACGCTCTGGCGTTTGAGAGCCATTGAATTTAGAGCATATTTCCAGATCCAGTTCAAATATTTGTGTTTCATTTCTTTGCATAAGAAAATTCCTGATCTCAATTTCTACCCTCTCCGAAATTGGACATTCAATATTTTTCTCATTTATTAACCACCATCTACTGCCGCCCGGTAATTCAGATTGGTGGGGGTTTAGAAAATAAATATCTGATAGAAGCTGCTTGATCAGATTTTGCAATTGGGTAAAATCGGTTTCTGTAATCTCGGAAAGCTTGCCAGATATTCCATTCTTTCTTGCATAATCAATGATCACATGCATAATGATGTGGTGATATTCGGCTGGCTCTCCACGCAAAGCCAGATAATGACGAACTATCTCACGCAGATCAATTTCAGATCTATTAATACTCGGGATGTTTGGATTTCTTACCCATTGACATTGCAAGATTGCATCTGAATTGCGGTATGCACTCCCTTCTAGCTGGTATCCTGCGGTCTGCATACCCGTGAATAATCCAAATGCTAAGTTCGGTGTATATTCAGGAAATAACCCCAGACAAATCGTATCGGTATGAAGCGAAGTAGATATCCTATTTAATGCGATATGCACGGCTTTAGTGAACCAAAGCCAGTCGTATCTTCTTCTCGAAAGCGCACTGCGCATAGGGGATACCGCTTTTTTACCCCATAACCACCCAGCCCATATTGCCGATAAGGTCCAAAATGCCTGCCCAGGTCGAGGAAAAATTGTGGTGATCGAAGTTTCAATATTTTCTGGAACGAGCTGATTCTTATCTGCCAATTCCCGTTGGAAAAAACAAATGCCTCCTCTCTCTTTAGGGAGGTTTGGCCAATAACTTATCTCAACAGGGTTTTCTATATGCCTCCATTGTTGAGTTACCTTTTGAAGGGAGAGATAAAGATTATTTTCAAAATATCTTGGAGGGACTGAAAGTTGAAGAAACCTATAATCACGTGGAGGCCAATGTTTTAATGAATGTGCGTCGTTGAATACGGATAATAAGACAGCTCGTATGTTTTTAGATTGATCCTTTTCCAGGGATAACCGATCTAACACATTAACAAGCAGCATGCATACATATAAAGCACGCGGTAAATAGCAATCCAACGCTTCATTAAGAGAGGTCTGTTCGTACGCTCCACCAAAAACAACTCTCTGAAATGCACGCGACCGGTGAATACCTAAATTACCTAGCCGAATAAGATTCTCACGGTCAAAATCACTAATTCCTTTTTCGCCTCCATCACCGCAGTGTTTACATTGATACACTTTAAAAATTGGCCAGTTTTTATCTTTGTCCCAAACGAAACCGTCTGGTTGGATCATTTTGCCGCAGTTCAAGCAGGATGTTTCATATAAACTCTGCAGGTGGTCTGATAAGGTAATATCGCCATGGCGCGTATTCAACAATTTATTCAGAACAGTTGCGAAATATCCTTCTGTAGGTGCGGCTGCGATGACTTCCGTCATCAACCAAATGATCGGGTTGCTGCGGGCGCTTAAGATGCGATAACCAGAGGCAGCTAATTCTACGGAAAGCAGTGGATTGGCGCTGATCGGATCAATCAGCAAATGGTTGGAAATTCCCATTTTTTCAACCCAGATCGGAAAGGTTCCTCTGGGTAGGGTGGGAAGAAAATTTTGCAAAGGCAGTTCATACCCCTCTGCCTTGCCTGAAATGTACGAAAAACCATTTACACCCATGAAAGTATAAATTTAGTATACAAGAAAAGTTTAAGATGATGTAAAAGCTAATCTTCCGTTAGATTGACCTCAAAAAGTGGGGTGATTGGTTCAAATTCAACCACGCCAATTTGTGTGATCCTTAGATCTAATGGGAGTTTCATTTGAATACAGATCTCAAGGGCTGCTGAGAGATCTTTCTTATTAATATCTCGAGCTAATGTGCAGTGAGGAACCCATTTACCTGGTTGGTACATTTCCCAGGCCTCCCCCACATTTCCTTCAAGGATCTGATGAATTTTCTTCTGAAAATTCATCAATTCATTAGTTGGTGCAGGGGCAATAAAGATCACGGATGTTTCATGAGGGAATATACCAAAATGATCTGCCTGAATGTTTAGAATTTCAGGCTTTTCACAAAAACGCTTGATCTCATCTTCGCATTCTGAACAATTAATTGAATCGTAGATGGCAAGCGTCATGTGGGGGCGTATGCTTCCTTTGTGTATGGATGGCGAAAGACCTTTTTCCCCTAGCTTATCCAACACATCGTAAATAGGATATTCGGAATTTTCATCGAAGTACAAGACTATAGCGTATGCCATAATGGATATTGTATTTTAATGGTACTTCAATGAGCTTCCACCAATAAACTCGCGAATGACCGAATCACTCGGTACAAAAGAGGCATCTGTTAACTCGGGAATCTCGGAAAGCAGGTCATATCCACGTTGCGCGCGTGCATATGCGTCTTCGCGCAGTGGGTCTTCTTTATATTTATCCACCCAGGTTTTGAATTGATCATATAGGCGAGATTTATAGATCGATAATTCGTAGGGCATCGCGCTATTTATGATGAAGTCAGCATAAATGTTATTGGGTATGATGTGGCGCATTTCACCGGAACGGACATAATGCCAGTGGGTAAGTGTGCGTTCAGGGTCATACCCTCGAAATGCTTCATCCCTCAGCATTCGGCGCATTAATCGAATATCTGTCCATCGGATATATTGGTCTTTAGAATCTTTCATTTGAAGCAGTGGCTCTAAATATAATTTGTATTTCTTTTCTGGAGCGATACCTTCGGTCATAGGCGGATACAGGCCGTGGAGGGAATCGATCAGGATAATATCGTTTTTGCCGATCTGCATTTTTATCTGGCTGCCGTTGCGTTTGCCTTCTTTAAAATTATAAAAAGGAATATGCACTTCCTTCCCTTCAACAAGTTCAGCTAAATGTTGATTGATCAAGGACAAGTCAAGTGCTTGCGGAGTTTCAAAATCATAATCGCCAAACTCATCTTTTGGGTGTTTTTCAAGATCAAAGAAATAATTGTCCACATTTAATGCAACCAGGCTGATCCCCATTTGTTTAAGGATCTGACCGATCTTAATCGTAGTAGTGGTTTTTCCAGATGAGGAAGGCCCTGATATTAATACGATCCTCAAGTCATCCCGCCTCAGGCAGATCTCCTGCGCAGCTAATTTGATGTCCTCTTCGTAAAACATTTCTGATTCAGAAACAATTTGCTGTAGCTCACCTTTGTCCAATCGATTTTTATAATGAAGAGTGGTATGCAGGTTATGCGAGGCAGACCAATCTAACACCTGCCAGATCTTTGCCCAGGGGATGTTGGTTGATGGGCGGATCGTCTGTGATTCTCGCTGTTCACGCATGCGTGCCCGATCATTCCTATAGAGGATATAAGCTTTAGCTACTTTTGCGTGCCCATTTTCAATTAGAATTTTCTCGGAAGCATCTTGAATTTGCTCAACCGTTGGTATTTCTCCTTCAGGGATCGTCTCTTCCATATACTCGATCACTTGTTTGGTGAGTTTTTCAGCGGTCAGCTTGTCTCTTCCTCCCACAGCTACAGCGGCACGGTAGATCGCATTCGAAATACGGTTGGGAGTAAAAGGAACTGTCACCCCAGATCGCTTGATCACATGTGCAAAACGTGTCATTTTCAACCCTCTCATATGTACTTATATTATAGCAAGTGAGAAATATAAATGTCTGTCAGGATGTTTTTAAGAAAAAGGTATCTTCCAAAGTTTGCGAGGTTTCTTCTCCATTGAAAATAAAATATTCAGTGAAAATTGGAAATTTGGTTCTTATCTCCTCGGCGATCCTTTGCGCAGGGCGGCGAATGGCAAAATGTGCGTTGGGTGCGGTACGGAGTTTTAAAAAGTGAAGCGCAGTGCGCAGGTTCATATCAATAAGAACACGGCGATTATATGCATTTGGAAGAATATATGGGGCAGCGTGCGGGTTAATTTTTTGAACTTTCAGGAAAACCTCTTTCGCCTTTTCCATTGCGAACGAGAAATTATCCAAGAGTCCCACCTCTTCAATGACCTTTGGGATCGCAAATCCTAATTCGGGTGTAAATGGTTTTACGGTTTGCGCCATCATCCGGTGCCGTTTTAATTCAAAATATGCTCCCTGATCAATGATCAGGTCAAAACTAATATGTGCATATTCCAGTTCCCTTACCGGTATATCATGTTGACCTAAATTTCCTAATAAGGAGTTTGTGACGAGGCCTAGTTTCTCTGGCGGTAATTGTGAAATTTGCTCAAAGGCTTCTTTGAATGAAAGATCGCTAAATCTATACAATAATGCAGCAAGAATTTGCAGTTCTCCACCCTCATCAAAACCCATGCAATTAAACCAATTATGATCCAATGTACTTTTATTAATGGAATTTCTAAGTAATGCTGAGATCTCATTCCCGATCTGGGTTAGATACTCATTTTGATCGGCATATTTCACAAGAGTTGGGATATTTTCTAAAGAAACTGTCTTGATCTCTTGACCTATATTTTGAACTTCTTTTAGTGGGTGTGAGAGCATTTTCCTCAGCGCGTGCTCGAGCGAACGCGCATTTATTGAAACACCTACGTTCGCCAGTGAACAAGTTGGGAGGTAATATCTGCAAATATCCGCGCTGCAAGCGTTGATCCGATTGGAATAAGCACGATCAGATTCGCCCTCTTCTCGCAGCATACTTTTAGAAATATATTCTGTGATTTTGTTGACCGCTTTAAGGTAATCCTTAAAAAGTGATTTGCAGGTATCGGTATAGACCTCTTCAACACCCGTATCTTTTATCTCATCGGGTGTAAAAAAATGATCTTCATCCCAGATCTGATATCTGGACGATTTTTCCGTGTACGAGGCAAGTCGATTGGATTCCAGGCATTCAACTGCCAGGCGGGAGATGTTTTCGACGGCAATATGCAAAACTGCATGTTCTGCAACGGATGAATGGCCATATCCTACTACCCATTTCTCGTTAAAATCGGCTGACTGTTGATCAGATAATTCTGATGCAATTTCATCAAATGATTTTGATGAACGGGAAGTTTTCGCGAATGTGACAGCTATTGTTTCTGGACTGAGTTTTTTTGGGTCAAGTAGATAAATTCGTCTGGGCTGGTTCATTTTTCAAGACCTCCTCAGTATCACTAATATCTTTTCGTACCTGATCCATCAGATCGGAGACTGATCCATATTTATTTTCTTTTCTTAATCTTGAAATAAATTGTATGGCTATTTTCACATCGTAGATCTGATCAGAGAAATTTAATATATGGGCTTCAATTGTTTGTTCAGAAGGCATTTCGTAAAAAGTTGGTCTAACTCCGATGTTAACCACTGCAGGGTGTCTGTTCCCATCCAATATTGCATATGCAGCGTACACGCCATTCCCTGGCAAAAATTTTCCATCCCAGATTGACATATTGGCAGTAGGTAAGCCAATATGTTTGCCCCGACCGTCTCCATGGACGACTTGACCTTCGATGCTGTAAGGATACCCCAACATTTTGTTTGCTGCTCGTATATCTCCATTCTTAATAGCTGTACGAATACTGCTGGAAGAAACAGGTTGTGATCCTAATTCCAATGGATCAATCGTCCGGACGCAGAACCCCATTTCTCGGCCGAGTTCCTCAAGCGTCGAAAATCCTCCTACTCGGTCAGCACCTAAACGGAAATCATAACCTATTAGAAGACAGGTGAACTTGAGCTGCTGGTGAAGCATCGAGATAAAATCACGAGGTGAAAGACGTGAAACCGATTGGTTGAAGGAGATAGTTAAAATTGAGTCTATTCCCAATCGAGAAAGAAATTTATCTTTTTCTTCTGGAACGGTAAGGTAAAAAGGCTCTTTGATATTTCTCAAATGGATAATGGGGTTTGGAAAAAATGTGACGACTATTGAAGGGCAATTATCCCTTTTAGCCCCATCAACAAGCCTTTTTATTAATTCTTGATGACCTAAATGAACACCATCAAATGCCCCGATCGTGATCCACGCCCCTGTTTTTGAGGATTTGCCTTCTGTATTGTTTCCTGCCATTTAGGTGAAAAATACTTTGCGAGGTTGGTACTCTTTGTTTTCAGGGTCATATTCCATCAAACCAACAAGCTCACCTTGTTCGGTGATCGCCCGGACCATTTTATCAAATCCTTCTTCGCGAGGAATGCGCAGCCCGTGCTTAACAGCTTCTACTTCCTCATTGGATAATGTGATCGAATTCCAATCAGAAAGCGCTTCAGCAGCGGGGATCAAATATTGATACCACGAATTGGTTTCAAATGCTTCTTGGAGTTTTCGCAGAGATGTTGCGTCACGAAGGGTGAAGCGGCCGCTTTTGGTTCTTCGCAAACCTGTTAGATACGCTCCGCAGCCAAGCAGTTCACCAAGGTCATAGGCCAATGATCGAACATACGTGCCGGAAGAACAATGAACATCAACTACCGCTTCAGGCGAGGCCCATTCAAGCAGGTCTAAACTGTATACATTGATAAGGCGCGGTTCCAGTTGGACTTCTTCGCCTTTTCTAGCAAGGTCATAGGCGTGTTTACCTTTTACTTTAACTGCAGAATAGGGCGGAGGTACCTGTTTGATCTCGCCTACAAACTGCTTTAAACCGCCTGACAATTGTTCAAACGTCACCTCGACATCAGATGTGCCGGTGATCTTACCTTCCCCATCATAGGTATCAGTTTTTTCACCCAGTTTAATGTTTGCCTGATAACGTTTATCTTCCGCAGAAATGTATTGTGATAATCGAACAGCAGGACCAACAAGAACTACCAACACACCAGACGCGCGTGGGTCAAGCGTTCCCGTATGTCCTGCCCGCTTAATGCGAGTTCCTTTCCTAATTTCCTGAACAACTTGATGTGAGGTCATACCGATCGGTTTATCAACGATCAATACCCCTGAAATCGTATTATTAATTGGATTCTTATTCTCATCCATTAGATCAACTCCTGGTTAGATTTGCCCCTTCATAAAAAATTTCGTTTTCCCAATTACCAAAGGTACCACTGTTTCCAAATCCCCAATGATTTCAGCTCCGGCAGCAGGAGGATGACCTCCTCCGTTGAACTGCATTGCGAGCTTAGAAACATCATGTTTGGCATTCGACCGCCAACTTACTTTTACTTTACCATCTTTTTGCTCATTGAA
Organism: Pelolinea sp.; assembly: GCA_030655835.1. Classification (GTDB taxonomy): domain Bacteria; phylum Chloroflexota; class Anaerolineae; order Anaerolineales; family Anaerolineaceae; genus Pelolinea. The sequence goes on along the minus strand of JAUSPC010000219.1, from coordinate 2,901 downwards.
AAGGACTTCAATATCAATATTTTCTAATGAAGATAAATGGTTGGTGAGATCAGCATCATCATTGCCCAGATAGGATGCAGCTGCCCTATCTTCAAGCGTGATCGTTGTCCATGCAAGATTTCCTTCGCTTTTAATTCGGGAAAGCGCTTTTCCCCAAACGATACTTGCAGGCAGTGATTGTGACGTTAATGCTTCTTGATAAACAGATGAAAGATCAGCGCCTTTTTCCATTAGATCTGCTGCCAAGCGCAAAAAATCGGGTGACACATTGGATGTACGAAACCCGATCGTATCTGTGACCATTCCCATTAATAATGCATTTGCTGAATTTTTATCAACATCAAATCCCCAATCAGGCAAATATTCAGCCAGAATTGCTGTGGTAGCTGGTTGTTCTGGAATAACCAGATTGGTTTCTGCGTATAACTCATTTGTAATATGATGATCGATATTGAGCTGAATATCGGGAAGTTCAGTGGGGTACGCGACTCGTTTCTGATCTGCGCAATCGACCGTGATCACGAGATCAAAATCATCCTTTATACTTCGATTTATTTGATCTGATCCATAAAGAAATTTGAATTTTCGCGGCACCCCATCGATAATAACCATTTGCGGTTTTTTACCTTTTTTCTGAAGCGCCAGAAAAAGACCAATGAGCGATCCTATGGCATCACCATCAGGACGTGAGTGGGATAGGATAAGAGGTTTGCTGGATCGAGAAAGCAAATCACTGATTTTCTGATGCAATTGATCTGTTTTAGTTGTCCTTGTTGTCATTGGCGGTACTCTTCTTTGAAATTGAATCAAGCATCTGCTCGATCCGCTCTGCTCTTTCAGGTGTTTCATCCCAGAAGAAGCGCAGCACAGGAAATGATCGTAGGTCTATTTGGCTAGCCAATGAACTGCGCAGGTATCCCGACGCATGTTCAAGACCAGCAAGGATCTCTGTTGAATGTTCTTTCCCTTCCAGTGATGATACGAAAACTTTTGCGACGCTTAATTCTCGGTCCACAGTAACATCAGTAATAAAAACAGATTCCAAGCGAGGATCACTAATCCTTCCGGTCACTAACATTTCTGATAATAACTGTTGGATCCTGTCCGAGATCTTTTTCAGTCGTAATTTCGAGGGCATAATTATCTTTCTACTTCTTCGATAATAAACGATTCGATCGTGTCGCCTTTCTCGAAGTCGTTAAATCCTTTCATGCGTAGTCCGCATTCAAATCCAGAACGGACTTCTTTAACATTGTCCTTCTCGTGTTTAAGAGAGGCGAGGTCGCCTTCAAAGAGTACTTCATCATTTCTAATTACACGAGCTTTCGCGTTCCGCCGCAGTTCGCCATTCATAACTTTGCAGCCCGCGATGGTTCCTAATTTTGTAATACGAAATGTCTCCAGCACTTCAGCCTGCCCGATAACTGTTTCTTTTTCCTCGGGGGCAAGCATTCCTTTCAATGCTTTTTCAACATCTTCTAAAAGGCGGTAAATAATATCATATGTTCTAATGGAAACACCCTCAGTGTCCGCGAGTTTTTCGGCAGCTGTTTCTATTTGCACGCTGAACCCAAGAACAATTGCCTTTGAGGCAGATGCAAGCATTATGTCATTTTCAGTAATATTTCCTGCTTCAGAATATAGAATATTTATCTTGATCTCGCTCTGGTCAATATCCTTGAGAGAATTAGTAATCGGTTCTAATGATCCTTGCACATCTGCTTTAAGGATCAACCGTAACTCGGCCATCTCTCCTGCCTGGAATCTTGCGAAAAGGTCTTCCAAACCAGTTTTCTTTTTTGTGTTACGGGCTACTTCTTCTTTCAACTTACGGTCATTCACGATCGCACGGGCTTCTCTCTCGGAATCGCACACCTGGAACAAGTCTCCTGCTTTTGGAAGGTCACGTAAACCTAAAATCAGAACTGGTTGGGAAGGACCTGCTTCTTCAACTTGTTTATTCGTAAAATCGAACATCGCTTTAATTTTACCGCTGGCTGTTCCAACTGCAATGGCATCCCCCATTTTCAAGGTACCATTTTGTACTAATAGCGTGGTGACGACACCTCGGCTTTTATCAACTTCTGCTTCAATAACGGTACCGATCACGGTCCCGCTTGGGTTTGCAAGGATCTTGTTATTCTCTGCAACGAGCAAAACTGCGCCTAAGAGATCATCAATACCTGTTTTCTTTTTTGCGGAAACCGGGACAACAATAGTATCTCCGTCCCATTCGTCAGAAATTAATCCGACATCTGCGAGCTGTTGTTTTACATAATCTGGATTCGCGTCAGTTAGATCGATCTTATTTAGCGCGACAATCATAGGCACCTTCGCGGCCCGTGCATGGGCAATAGCTTCTTTGGTTTGGGGCATGACACCGTCATTTGCTGCGACAACCAAAACAACAATATCCGCTCCCTGAGCGCCGCGGGCACGCATAGCTGTGAATGCGGCATGTCCGGGTGTATCCAGGAAGGTCACTTTTTGTTTATTATGTTCGATTTGATAAGCGCCTATATGTTGCGTGATCCCGCCCGATTCGCCGCTAGCTACGTCTGTATGCCTGATCGCATCCAAGAGTGTGGTTTTGCCGTGGTCAACATGCCCCAGGATAGTTACAACGGGGGGGCGGTTGATGAGGTTTTTGGGGTCTTCGTCTTCGATCAAACGGCGCCATAATGGCACTTCCCCCACATTTTCCTCATTAATCTCTGGTATCTCAAGGCTGGCTTCGAAACCCAATTCTGCTGAAACAACTGCAGCAGTATCAAAATCTATTTGCTGGTTGATGTTTGCCATGACACCATTTGCCATCAAGACTTTAATAACTTGGATTGGGCTGGTATCTAACTTATTCGCCAGATCACGAACGGTTGTGACTGTCGGTAGTTCAATTTT
>JAUSPC010000218.1 GCA_030655835.1 Pelolinea sp. | reverse complement strand
GCACCTGTAATTGGATGCGCATCATTTCCGGACCGCACCACTGCGGCAATATTGATGCCATGTGGGTCAATTCTCCCGGAATAAAAGCGGTTGCGCCTTCCACTCCCTATGATGCAAAAGGTTTATTGAAGGCTGCGATTCGGGATAATGACCCGGTTATTTTTATAGAATATTCCCCGCTTTACACCAAAATGGGGGATGTACCTGAAGAAGACTATATTGTACCCATCGGTAAAGCGGATATCAAAAGAGAAGGCTCTGATGTCACGGTGATCTGTTATGCCACCACGGTAGGGGATGCCCTGGAATCTGCTGAGGAGATGGCAAAGGAAGGGGTTAGCGTGGAGGTGCTGGACTTACGCACCATCATCCCCTATGACAAACCAGCCATCCGCGCCTCTGTGGAAAAGACGGGTCGGGTAATTATTGCTTATGAGGGTTATAAAACCGGCGGAGTGGGTAGTGAAATTGCCGCTTTTATTGCCGAAGAGTGCATTGAGAGTCTTAGTTCACCAATTGTGAGGGTTGCCTGTAAAGATGTCCCTAATCCATCAAATCCTGTTCTTATAGAAGGCATCGCCATCGGGAAACGAGATGTTGTTGATGCCATTCTCCGGGTAATGGAATAGACAAGGGAAGGAAGCGAATGGCAGAAATCGTAGTTATGCCAAAATTGGACCTCACTATGGAGGAAGGGGTAATTGTTGAATGGAACAAGAAATTGGGCGATATTGTGGAAGCCGAAGACGTACTTTGCTCTATTGAAACCGAAAAGACGGTGATGGAAATGGGATCCCCCGCCAGCGGTATTCTGTTAAAAATCTGGGGGGTGGTTGGAGAACGGTACCCGATTACCAGCCCTATCGCGCTCATAGGGGAGTTAGATGAAGATGTTACGGTATTGATTAATCAAGTGGAAAATCAGCTAGCTGGAACATCAACCGTGGGATCAAAAGCAGAGACCCCCGCCGATGAACTGATAATCTCTTCGTCACCGCGGGTACAGGCAAAGATGGCCCCAAAAGTACGCAAACTGGTGAAGGATTTGGGAATTGATTTACCGGCGTTAGTTGCTTTTTGCGGCGAACGAAAGATCACTGAGGTGGAAGTACGCGCCTTCCAAAAGGCGCATCAGCCTGCTGCGGCTGCCAAAGATACAGGCAGTCCACATGACCGCCGTATTAGCATGAGCAGCATGCGCCGAACGATTGCGTCCAACATGTACGAAAGCCGTCAAAGAACCGCGCAGCTGACCAACATCACAGAAGTGGATATGACCCATGTGATGGAAAAATTGCATGAAAGGAAAGACGAGAAGCTTTCCTTGACATCCTTGCTTGTTAAAGCATGCGCCCTTGCCATCAAAGACCATGAGATCATCAACACTGAATTGGATGGAGATTACATCATCTACAAGGCGGATATTCATATTGGTTTTGCTGTGGACGTGCCAGGAGGATTGGTGGTGCCGGTCATTCGCAGCGCTGACACTAAAAATATTACCACCCTTAGCCGTGAAATTGGAGAATTCACAGTTAAAGCAAATCAGAACGCCTTAACCCAGGCTGATCTAACCGGTGGTACCTTCACCGTTTCCAATGTAGGAATGTTGGCAGTTGATTCTTTTACTCCCATCTTAAATTACCCGCAAACCGCTATCATGGGTGTGGGTAGTGTAAAACGCCTACCGCGTTTTTTGGATAACAGCTCGGACAAGGTAGTGTCTCGCTATATCATGAATCTTTGCCTGACTTATGACCACCGTGTGATTGACGGCGCCCCTGCGGCGCGTTTCTCGTTGCAGGTACGGGACCTTTTGCAAAACGCCGATATTATTTTTACCTAAACCTTTAAAACTATGCTTAAACTACGTGATTTACCCTTCGGATTGTATGAAAAATCAATTTGCTCAACCTTGAGCTGGGCGGATAAATTCACGCTGATCAAAGATGCCGGTTATGACTATTTTGAGATCTCAATTGATGCAACACCGGAAAAACTTGGCCGCCTGGAAGACCGGTCAGAACAACTGAAAATTCGTCGCGCAAGTGAAGCGCTTGATACACCCTTATATACGTTTGCCTTTACTGCCAACCGTTTTTATCCCCTGGGGAGTGAGGATGGCTCAATCCGGGCAGAAGGCATACGCCTTTGCAAGCGGGCGATCGATTTTGCCGCTTTCGTGGGGGCCAGAACGATGAATATTGCCTCCTATGATGAATATGAAAAACCACGCAATAAAAACACCGAAGGTTTGTTTTTAGATTCCCTTAAAGAATGTGTGGACCATGCCAGCATCCGCGGGGTCATCATTTCACTTGAAACCATGGACAGCACTTTTATTGACACCACTAAAAAAGCGCTGCAATATGTTCGGGCGATTGATTCTGCTTTTTTGCAAATCGGAGTGGATCCCGGGAACATTTCCGCAATGGGGCACAACCCTATTACGGATATCCCTGTGGGGGGAGGACATATTGTTGAAGTGGAGTTCAAGGACACACGTCCGGGTGTAGTGCGGAATATTTTCTTTGGTGAAGGCACAGTGGATTTTGACGCTTGCTTCCGCATGCTGCATGAAATTCAATATCAGGGATTCCTTGCGGCAGAAATGTGGTGCCACGATGATCCTGCCTACCATCCCAATATCTTCAAGGCAGCCGAATTTTTAAAAACAAAGATGGCTGACTACTGATCAGGAGGTATTAATAAATAATGATTGTTACACCTCAAAAAGATAGAATGACCTCAAAGCAGCGGGTGATACGTACCTTTCAAAAGGAAATACCTGATCGTGTTCCTGTAAATTATATGTACAATCCGAGCATTGACCAGAAGTTAAAGGTTCACTTTGGGCTGCAACCAACAGATGATGAGGGCTTACGGCAGGCATTGGGTGTGGATTTTCGCCAAGTGGATGCTGCCTACACAGGCCCAGTTCTCTTCGAGCCCGTCCCTGATCGGAAGGTCGATCCTCTTTTTGGCACGATCACTCGTTACGTTTCCCATGATACGGGTGGGTACTGGGAGAATTGTGATTTCTCTTTGGTGGAAGGCGACACCGAAACAGCTCTTAATTGGAATTTCCCAAATCCGGATCACTTCGATTATGAATCCCTGGATGTTCAATGCGAAAAGTATAAAGATTATGGATTGGTTTTAGGCAGCAATGGTTTGGGGGTGGTGATCTGCCGATTGGGTTTTTACATGGGCATGTCGCAGGCAATGATTTCCCTCCAGTTGGAAGATCCCGCCGCTCTCATATTGATGGATCGCCTGTTGGATTTTCAGTTTAAACATCTGGAACGGATGCTTCATCAGGTGGGGGATAGAGTTCAGCTCATTTGGATGGGAGAAGACCTGGGGACGCAAATTGGCCCATTAGTCAGCATGAAGTTGTTTGAAAGGCAGGTGCTACCTCACCACCAGAAGTTCTTTGATTTGGCTAATGCCTACAATGTTCCTGTGATGCTGCATACCTGCGGTTCCAGCAGTTGGGCGTATCCAAAATATATCCAGGCTGGGCTTCGGGCCGTGGATACGCTTCAACCTGATGCAAAAAACATGGATCCGTGCTACCTCAAGGAAACATTTGGTGAGCAGCTTGTATTCCATGGATGCATTTCCACTAAAGGCGCGGTGACGTATGGCACTCCGGAAGATGTGGAGCACGAGGTACGGGATACTCTTGAAATTATGATGCCGGGCGGTGGCTATTGCCTAGCCCCCACGCACCGATTACAGGACAATACCCCCCTGGAAAATGCTCTGGCAATGTACAGAGCCGCATATCAGTATGGATACTATTCATAATCATCTTATGGCAAGGAGTTAATAAATGCAGAAAAAGATACTGGTTGGAATTGACCTCGGCACAACGACCTTAAAAGCAGTATTCCTGGATGCTTCCCTTTCCAAAATTGTCACAACCCAGGTAAAAGAAATATATCCGGCAAAGGTGGAGAGTTCAGAATATATCGAATATGATCCCATGGATTGGTGGAATGGAACGATCGACCTCTTAAAACGCGGGTATGAAAATGGCGTAAAGGCGGACGAGATTGCCGGTATTTGCTTCAGCGGTTGGACGGTCATGTGCTTGTTTGTTGATCAAGATGGAATGCCGCTGTCGCGAGCGATCCATTATAACGACATGCGCCATTTGGCGACAGCGAAAGAACTGGAAGAGCTAATCGGTAAGGAATGCGTTGAGAAAAACGGCAATTATATGGGGATCTATAATGGTTTTGGCAAGCAGTATTGGTTTAAGAAGAACCAGCCGGAATTATTTGCCAAAGCCCACCACGTTATGACCGAAGCCTCATGGATGGTTTATAAACTGACCAGCGTATGGAGTTGGAACCGTTCAGAAGCGGGGTTTTATGCGCCCTATAACACCAAGACGCGGGATTGGGATGATGACCTGCTTAATAAAGCGGGTTTCCCAAAAAGTCTTTTCCCAAAACTATATGATGCCTGGGAGGTTGTAGGCAAAGTAACCGAGGAAGCATCCCGTCTCACAGGATTACCAGCAGGCACTCCTGTAGTAGCAGGGGCTGATGACGCATCCCCAGTTGCCTTGACCACCGGTGTCATAGACATCGGACAATGTTTTATCTCAGTGGGATCGGGTGGTAATATTGCCGCCAATACCGACGGACCAGTCAGCCATCCAACAATATTAACCTATCCACATTGCATACCAGGGCTTACATCGGCGATTACAGTTTTATCATCGACAGGATTAAGTAATAAATGGATGCGCGATAACTTATGCCAGGCTGAAATTGCGGTGGCATCCATTACCGGGGAAGATCCCTACCTATATATGGGCAGGGCAGCCGAAACGGCAAAACCAGGTTCCGGTGGAGTCATTTTCCTGCCGTATTTGGATGGGGATTACACTCCCAACAATGATCCCAATGCCAGAGGTTGTTTCGTGGGCATGGGCACCTCAACAACAAAGGCAGATTTACTGCGGGCAACTTTGGAGGGTGTCGCGTTCTCCATTCTAGACAACATCAATTTAATTCGTGAATTGGGTGGCAATCTGGAGGAAATTGTGCTGGCGGGAGGTATTGCAAAAAGTAAGCTCTGGCTGCAAATCATTGCCGATGTAACCGGTTGTATTGTCTCGCTGCCCGAAGAAACGGAAGGCACTGCCTTTGGCGATGCTCTGCTTGCCGGATTTGGCACAGGTGTCTATGAAAGTATCGAAAAAGCAGTCAATCAAACTGTAAAAATCCGCAGAGGGGTTTGCCTGCCGGATCCAAAGAACCATAAACTATATAAGGAAGTGTTTGAGATTTATAAAGGTCTGTATCCTGCCTTAAAGCAGACCTATTCACGTTTGGGCGAGTTGCGTGAAAAGTAAAATTAGCGCAGACTATGAAATAAGACAACATGAATACCGCCGCAAAAATATAGCAGAAAGAATATGTGACACAAAAGAAAAGGAGGCTAATAAATATGTAAAGATAATTCTTTTATTTCCAAATAGGTGTATAGTGTAAATCAATTCAAATTCAAGAATTCAAAGGAGAATGAAATGTTAAAATTCAAATCGATTTTTCGGTCAGATTCCATTGCTATGAAGATGCTTTTGATGCTGTGTGTGTTTAGCTTCGCTCTTACAGCATGCGCAGCACCAGCAGCGTCCGCCCCGGATGAGAAAAAACTCACGAAGATTGGTGTAATTCACCAGTTTCAATCCTGGGAAATGTATGTGATCATGCAAGATGCGATTGAAAAGCTTGCAGAAGAAGAAGGCGTTGAACTCGTGGTGGCTGACGGTAATAATGATTCTGGCAAGCAGATTCAAGCCATTGAAACCATGATGAACTCCGGTGTGCAGGGGATCATTTGCGTGACGATCGATGGACAATCGCTGGAACCTTATGTGGAGAAGTTGAATGAAAAAGGTATTACCTTTATATCACTCTTCACTGAAGTGCCCTCTGCCACTGTGAATATTTACGTGGATGAGTATCAGTACGGTTATGAAATCGGTACACTCGCCGGTAAATGGGCGCAAGCGAATTTCCCAGGTGAAAAATTGCAGGCGGCTCTTCTGCGCATGCATGACTATCGCCCTGGTATTCAACGTGGTGAGGGCATGCGGGAAGCTTTCGCCAAGGAATTCCCCACTGGTGAGATTGTATCTGACCAGAACACGGTCGATGTGGAAACTGCGATGAAGGCAACCGAGGCGATTTTGCAGGCCAATCCAGACGTAAGAATCTTCATGACTGACTCCGATGATACCGGAGCCATTGGTGCCTACGAAGTGCTTAAGGCAAAGGTAAAACCTGAAGATTATGACAAATATTGCGTCATTGGAGCTGATGGAACCAGCCAGGGAATCAAGTATGTCAAAGAAGGTGGCATGTATCGCGGTGATGTAGACGTGTTACCGGCGCAGTTAGGCGTGGATGCATACAATTACATCAAAGACATTCTTGCTGGCAAAGATGTAGAAGCCAAGCAGTACGTGCAGTTCTTACCTGTGGATTATGAAACCGCAGTAGAAAAATATTAGTAAGATCTAGATCAAACGGGTGCGCTGTAAAAGCGCACCCGTAAGAAGGTTAATGGTATGAAAGATAACTTGCTCGAAATGAAGGGCATTACCAAGATTTATCCTGGCGTGGTTGCGCTGGATAAGATGGACATTTCCGTCAAACGCGGCGAGGTTCACGCCCTATTAGGAGAGAACGGCGCTGGAAAATCCACGCTGATCAAAATCTTGGCCGGCGCTGTACAGCGGGATGAAGGGGAGATATTGTTTGACGGTATATCCTATGATCAATACTCTCCTAACGATGCCATTCAAATGGGTATCAGCGTCATTTATCAGGAATTTAATCTTGTCAGTAAGATGTCTATTGAAGAAAATATCTTCTTTGGAAAAGAACATCGCAATGGAATTTTTCTTGATAGAAACGCCATGATTAAAAAGGCAAGAGAGGTTTTTAAACCGTTGGGGGTTGAAATTGACCCCAGGGAAAAGATATCCAATCTTAATGTTGCATATCAACAACTGGTAGAAATTGCGAAAGCTATCCTGAACCGGTCTAAACTCATTGTCATGGATGAACCATCTGCCGCTCTCTGCACCCGTGAGCTGGAGATATTATTTAAACTCATCCGCCAGTTTAAGGGTGAAGGTACCTCAATAATTTACATATCGCATCGCCTGGAAGAGGTTTTTGAGATTGCCGACCGGGTGACTGTCCTCCGGGATGGAAAATATGTAGATACAAAACTTGTATCTGAAACCAACAAGGATGAACTGATCAAACTTATGGTTGGCAGAAAATTGACCGGAGGATATCCGCAGAATAATCAAAAACGGGATAAAGTGGTTTTAAAGGTAAAGGGATTAACCAATCACAAATTGAAAAATATTTCATTCGAGCTGCGGCGCAATGAAATTTTGGGTATTACGGGGTTGATCGGCTCAGGTCAGACAGATCTGGTTCGAGCTATTTTTGGGGCGGATCCTTACATTGGTGAGATTTTTGTCAAGGGTAAAAAGGTGGATATTCGTTCGCCTCAAGACGCTATCCGCTATGGCATTTCCTATTTGCCGGAGGACCGGAAACAAGATGGCATTTTATTGGAAATGTCGGTACGCTTCAACATGAGCATCGCATCCCTGAAGTATTATTCCCATCGTGGTTTCATCGACAAGGATAAGGAAAATAAAACGGTGCAAAAATACGTGGATGCCATCAGGATCAAGACACCCAGCTTTGAGCAGAAATCGAAAAATCTCTCTGGAGGCAACCAGCAAAAGGTCATCTTGGGGAAATGGCTCGCCTGCGCTTCCGATATCATAATTTTCGATGAACCTACTCGTGGGATTGATGTGGGCGCCAAACAGGAAATTTATACATTGATGAACAATTTGGTACACGAGGGAAAAAGCATCATCATTGTTTCCTCTGAACTGCCCGAATTGATCGGGATGAGCGACCGGGCGTTGGTTATTTACAACGGAAAGATCACCGCAGAGCTCGAAAAACAGGAATTATCCCAGGAACTTATTTTGTCGAAAGCTTCGACAGAAGGATGTGAGACCGCATGAAAAAAATAAATTTTGGTTATTTGTTTAAAAAATATGGCATTGCTCTTGTATTTGTATTAATTTGCGCAATCTTTACTGCCTTTAGGCCTAATTTCATAAACCCCAACAACCTGATTGAAATCCTGCGTCAGGTGTCCTTTTATGGAATTGTGGCAGTGGGCATGACCTTTTGTTTGCTTACGGGTGGCATTGACCTTTCCGTAGGCTCCAATGTTGGTCTTGCGCTCATCGTTTGTGCGGTTTTTATGGCTGCCAAACCCATTTCACCGGACCTGACAGGCGGTACGAATATTAACCCGATTATTGGCGCCGTGTTGGGAATTCTTGTCAGCACGGGAGTAGGTTTTTTCAATGGCGCATTAATAAACGAAATTAATATTCCCCCACTGATTGTTACCCTGGGTATGCTCGAAGTCATCCGTGGCGTCGTCTATGTCATGACCGGCGCCATGCCAATTTATGAGGGTTTTGAAGATTATTTCCGCTTTCTTGGACAGGGAAGTATCGGCCCCATCCCAGTACCAGTGATCATTTTCCTTGTGATAATGGCTGTCGGTTGGATTGTGCTTAACAAAACAGTTTATGGGCGCTATGTTTATTGTTTGGGTGGTAATGCAGAGGTGGCCCGCTTATCTGGAATAGATATAAAGAAAATAAGATACTCCGTATATGTTATCAGCGGTTTTCTTTGTGGAATAACAGGTATCATCCTTCTCTCCCGCTTGAATTCTGGACAGCCCCGGGCGGCCATGGGTTATGAAATGGAGGTAGTCACTGCTTGCGTGTTAGGAGGAGTTTCGATCGCCGGTGGAGAAGGCAAACTAATGGGTGTATTCTTTGGTGTTTTGATTATGGGAATATTGTTCAATGGACTTATTCAGATGAACCTTTCCGAATTCTACCAAATGATCATTAAGGGTGCGGTTTTACTAATGGCTGTAGGGTTGGATACAATGTCCAATGCCCGCAAGCGGAAGCTGTCCGAAAAAGCAATTAGTAAAGCCAAAGCTGGCAATGTATGAATTCTTAAATCCATGCAGCTTTCGTAATAATTTTGGATGGATTCTGATAATAAAGAAAGCCTTGAACCCATGAAAATTTGTTTTGCATATTCTGGTAAATATTTCGTACGAAGCAATTAAAGTGAAATGGGAGATCACCACAGCAATTCAGAAATCAACAAGAATCCTTCAAATAACATAAATGGGTTGCTATTTAGCAACCCATTTTGTAGTCGGGGCGAGAGGATTCGAACCTCCGGCCTCTTGCACCCCATGCAAGCGCGCTAAATGATAAGAAAAAATTGTTTTCGGATTTTGATTTGAATAATTCAAATTCTTCAAATGATATTAATAAAAAAAATTGATGAAGTATTGGCTATTTTAAAGAAAAATTCTCCGATAAATTCGGAGTAATTTTGTCATAATGACATGACCTCACACTCAAAATATGGTCCCGGTAGGATTCGCGCAGTCCTGGTTCTTTTCAAGGGAACCTACGACCAGGCGGTTATGAGCCGCGTGGTGTGTTGCAGTATATTCTGGTGGGCCCGGTAGGATTCGAACCTACGACCGAGCGGTTATGAGCCGCGTGCTCTGCCGCTGAGCTACGGGCCCCAAAGGGCACGAAAAATTATAACATGGTTAGCTTTTACAATACAAAACTCTTGAAACAAAGCAACAAGGGTATGGAATCCCATACCCTTGCTTTTTTCTTAGTTACTTTCCCGCTTACGAGAAGATGTAATTAATCGCCTGCTGCAGCACCACATCCTCACCAGACAGGACGCTGTATTCATCCACTGGAATACGGACGGTGGGCTGAACGCCCTCACCTTCCAGGAAAATGCTGCCGTCCGGCAGCGTAAAGCGGCCAGTAGGAATTCCAAACTCGATCCCTTCCGGCAGCAGGAATTCACCGCGCGCTGTTTCTCCTTCCACGCCCGCAGTCGGGAACTGTCCCATCACGACCATGCCGGGCACCTGACTGAAGCCATACGATTCGATCTCGCAGGCGCTGAAGCAGAATTGGTCAACCAGCAGCACCATCTTATCAAAAGCATACATATTCTCATTAGGAATTACTTTATCACGCGGGCCGTCCGGCTCGAATTGGCCGGTCTTATCGCTGTAATATTCCAACTGTCCCAGCGGGATCTCCTGGTCATATAGAAAACCAGCCAGACCAAGCGGCGCTCCGCCTGTATTTTGGCGCATATCAATGACAATGCCGGGAGCGCCGATCTCTTCAAATGTCGCCAAAGCACGCTCGAAGACCCGGATCAACAGGCCCAGGTCATCGTAATTGGAATTGATCTTGATATACCCGACACCAGAAGGCAGAAGGGCATATTCTGACGGAAGGACGAACTCATCATACGGGCCGCCCATATATACCGCCAAGAGACTATCCACTTCATAAATAGATACCATTTCAACGGTCTGTACCGCGCCCCCTGGATTTTTATAGGTCACGGACACTAGCTCACCAATACCGCCGCGCGTCAGGAACACCGTCTGTTCATAGCGTAAACCAAAATCGGTCGATTGGGGTTGGAAGGGCTTCACGTTCTCAAGCGCAGTCTGCACCGGCTCCCCGCCGTAACTGACCAGCTCTGCCCCCACCTGCATGCCTGCCTGGTCTGCCGGACCTCCGTCGAAGACATACACCACGATCACACGACCATTGTCCAATTCCCGCACTGAGAACCCGTAGCCGCCCAGTATATTGCTTTCATTATATTGATAGTCAAAATCTCCGCCATTGACGCCCACATGCCCGTCATTAAAGACGAGGCTGAATTCCCGCAGGGCAAGATAATACGCATACGCATCGCGCTCATTCTCGGCAGCTGCCACTTTTGGCTTTAGATCCGCATAGACCGCATCCCAATCAGGCTGTTTGTCCTCAAACCCATTGAACGCGTATTCCTTGCGTACCACCGCATAAAAAGCGTCGAACGCTTCGGTATAGGTCAGCTCAGAAAAATCCTTGACTGCCACATCATCCGGTTCATACAAGGTCACATCAATGGTCTGGTCGGTATCAAAAGAAAATGGGGACGTGTCCAGATCAACCACCGAATAACCAACAGGCGCAGACGTTACCGGGTCATCATCCGTGAATAAGAGCCCATCCGAGCCAAATCCGCTTGGGAATTCCTGGTCTTTATCCGGCGCCCAGATGACCAGTTTTCCTCCCTTGACCTCATCCTTGTTCTCGGAATCGGTCTTCACAGAGGCAAGATATCCCGGCCATCCCATTGAGCGGTCATCTCCCTCAGAGAAAACGCCCCCGGTCAGGTTCGGGTTGTATCCAACCGCAAAGATCTGTAATCCCTGCTCTTTTTTATTATCATTATCGACATCATTGAACTCCCCTGATGGAACTGCGGGCAGTGATAAGCGGTAAGTAGCCCGGTTATTTCCCGCGTCGAGGTCCATAAAACCAAGCACCTGGCTTTCAACGGGCATTTCCCATTCCTTATCGCGCAGCACAAATCCGGTCATATCCAGCAGAGCCACTGCATGCTCCACATAGTACGTCTCCACTACAAAATCATTGGTGTATTCAAAGCCGCCGGTGATCAAGACAGGGCCGGGAGTAACTGCTTCCCCTTGTGCCACTTTATTATCGAAAATAGACAACATGTCAGCCACACTGCATGCCGACAGGAAAAAACTCGCGCTGATAAGAACCACCAAAAAGGAAAAGAATTTTCTTCTCATAGAATTAGACTCCCAAAGTTTTTATTTGAATTTTTAGTATTGTATCTCACATAGATGTGCGTATAAATTAGCGATTGATAAACAAACCTAATTTATTTTGAAATATTCCAAATACTGCTGAATGTCTGAGGTAATATGAAAAGCCCACTGCGCGAGCAAGATCAATCCAAACAAGCCGCTTCCCGCATAGGCTGTCCAGCGCGCCCAGCGTTTTTCGCTTGCCCATCCCGCCGAAAGCATATCAAAGCCAACCAGAACTGTAGAATATAAGGGTATCAGTAACGGCAGCAGATAATGGTCCGGCTTGGGTGCCACAAACCACATTAAAAACACGCCGATCGGAAGGATCCATGCCAGCAATACCCAATATGGTTCCTTTTTTGAACTGACAATTCCTGCCAAAGCGAGCATGATCAATAAAAGAATGGGTAAATTGGGATCACCGTATGAAACGGACAGCGTCCATTCCCAATATTGAGGTCCCAGGGAGTAGTACGGTGATTCTTCGTGGCCGTAGCCTTCAGTAATTTCAGCGGATTTTTGGGCCTGGATGGCAAGCATCTCCGAACGCGGTCCTTCGTAAAACAGAAATGGATTAGTGGCCACGATCATCAACAGCATGACCGCAACGAACGAAATGCCGGCAAGGATGATCTTCTTCAGTGCAAACTCCTTTTTCTGCCAGCTGATCAAGAGATACACCGGAATAGCGAGGAAGAAAAAGAATCCCATCAGTTTGATGGCTGACGCCAGTCCACAGGCAGCCGCCGCGAACAGGAATTTTTTTTCAAGCCGATATTCGTCCAGATCCAGAAACAGGAAGGTGAGCGCGATCGAGAGCATCATCAGCGCGTCTGGATGCCACCAGTGCATATTATTGCGTACTACCGCAGGGATGGTGAGGACAAACAGAAAAATGAACAGTGAGGACCATAATTTACGGAAATGCGAAAGCATGTATGTGAACACCCCGGCTGTCAGGATCATCGGTAAAACACTGATCATCTGCCGGAGGATGAGAATATTCATCGCTGGATGTTCGAAGAAACTGGCGCCCCGTGCAAGGCGCAGGGGAAGCAGCATGAGCATGGAAAGAAAATAAAAAGGGTAACCGTAATGGTAATCGCCATAGATGATCAGGCGGCCCCAGTTTTCACTAAAATCCAGACCGAAATCAAGCATACGTTCAACGATCGGGTATGTGACAAACTCATCCGTATGCAAATACACTTTCGGGTTATTCGATCCCATTGCGGCATTATTGGGGAAAATAAAAAGTACGAAGTAGAGGACGCCAACGGCGAAAATAATTCGCAGATTTCTCTTTTGAATAGTATTCATCTTATAAAGACATTATAGCCAATTTATTAATAAACTAACGGCTGCCTAAACTACAAAATCTTGTTTTTTATTTATGGTAATTTGAACAAGTTTATGCTACATTAGATAAAAGGTAAAGTTTTAGGAGAAATTATGAAATCGCAACGTTTTCCCTTTTATTTCCTGCTCATCATCCTGCTGATCATCAGTCTGGCATGCGGGGTTTCATTTTCTGGAAACGACCCATCAGAAGAAGAGATCAAATTTGAATTGACCCGTCAAGCACTGCAAAAAACCCAGACCGCTGCCGCTGCACCGCCCGCAAACGATGTAGTGATATCTGACGACAGCAGTTCTGACGATCAGGACAGCGATGAAGCAGATATATCCGAGAGTGATGACGATGATGATAGCGATGACACCTGCAACCAGAGTAAATTTGTCAGCGAGACCATACCAGATGGATCCGTATATCAACCCGGGGACAGTTTTACCAAGTCCTGGGTTATTCGCAATGACGGCTCCTGCGAGTGGACAACCGGTTACCGCTTTGTATTTGAGGAAGGGGATCAGATGGACGGCCCAACTTCCATGACCCTTGACCACACTGTCAGCCCAGGCGGCACATATAATTTCGAGATCGACCTGACCGCGCCAACGGCTAATGGTGATTACACAGGCGTGTGGCGGATCAAGTCTGATGATGGGAAAAACCTTGGGAAATACTGGGTCATGATCACCGTGGGACCAAGCGCCCCGCCCCCGGCCGCGTTTGCGGTTACCAGCGTGACATTCTATATGCCGCATACATCCATTGACATGGGCTGCCCCGGAGATGTGGTCATCAGCGCAGATATAAAAACATCAGCAGCGGGTGTTGTCTCATATAAATTTGAGGATAGTAAAGCATGTCCCAGTGTTACAAAATCAATTAATTTCACCAGCGCAGGATCCAAGATCATTCAGCATACAATGAATATTACCGCTACCGGCGACCACTGGGCAAAGATCTATATTGACCTCCCCAACCACCAGTATTTCGGTCCGATCAACTTCCATGTCAACTGCACACCATAACTTTGTTGATCATTCAAAAAGAGCATCATAAAAAGATGCTCTTTTTCTATTCTGTTGACAGTCAGGTTTAATCCAAAAATTTTATAAATGATTTGGGTTAATAATTCATCCTACATTGGCGTTAAATATTTCAAGGAGGCTAATTTTTGATAAGGGGGAAAATAGTTGGATATATTTAAATATATCTCCCAAATGGTCAGACACTTTTTCCTCCGGTACACCCGAGGGAGCATACACCACAAATAATGCGTTTTTGGTTTTTACCGTTATACGCGAGCGTTTATCTGGACCATATATCACACTGGACAGCACTCCCCTGTTATCAGTTACCATCATATCCCCTGCCTTCAAAACCTGCTGCTCACTATTAATTTTTATATACAATTCATCCCCTTTTGAAATATCCAATAGGACCGGACCAGCGATTGATTCCAGGTCATGGCCCGCGGTTAGCAGGCAGTTTTTTAGTTCAGCCATAAACATAGCCGAAACCACTGCGTTTACATTCGGGATAGATCTCCCTTTCAGCGCGACGGATTCTATCTGCAGTAAAACATGGTAACTCTTGCGAAATTTCTTATAGTATGCGATGTAGGCCCGGATAATTGGGTGCTCCAATATATCCTTCTTAGATGATATTTGTTGTCTTAAAATACCTTCCAAACCACTTTTTTCGGCCGCCAAGAAAGCATTATTTTTAATATTCTCAATATCCCCTATAACCATCATCCCGACTACTGCCCCGGGGTATTTGGCCTTCCAGGCATCTGACGCAGATAACAAGAGCATTTGTTTTCACTCCTTAAAAGAATAATTGTGATCTAAACCATTTTATAAGTTTTTTTTAGACATCATTTGCAAACCTTCTGACCTTCTTAATATAAAAATCTAAAAAGAGCGCCCGTCCGGGACTGTATTCTTTTTATTCTACTTTTTTCCTTCGACCAGTTTTCCATATAAATGCGGTTGGCGGTGTTCCAGGAACATACCGAAACATTTGGACAGATCCAGCGTCACCGTGACCATTCGGTTCACATCCCGCGACTGCACAAGACATTCCCCATCCGGCGCATACGCGTACACGAACGGCACCGCATCGTTTTGATGGCTGCAGCCAACGGTAAAAATACCGTTCTCGCTGGCGCGCGTGCGTCCGACCGCAGTCCAGACCAAATTCTGTTTCTCATGCCACATGCCTGTACCAACTGGATTAAAGATCAGCTTCGCTCCCTGCAGCGCGTATGTACGGGCAACTTCCGGGAAGTGCATCTCATAACAAATACATACACCCACCACACCAAATTCAGTTTCCACCGCCTGAATGCTATCCCCATTACTGAATCCCTTTGACAACTCATCGTAAGTGAGCGAGGTTTTTCTGTGCCGTCCCACGATCTCACCTAGGGAATTAACGATGACAGCATGTTTGAATTTTTTCCCGCCAGTATCCCGGTCCTCCATCCCGCTCACGATCCATTTCTTTCGCTTTCTGGCGATCTCCTGAAGATCCTGCAGTTTATCAGAATAAATATGATCTTCCGGGAACAGGATAATGTCCGCTTTCTTATCATTGGTGAATTTTTCCAATTCGGACAGGGGCTGATCGCTATCTTTGACCGATAACGCTATCACCATCCCGACGTTTAACTTTGCTGCATCCACGAGCACCTCTTTCATTATTTTCTTTATTGAATTTTACCCAATAAAAAATTTGTATGACTTTTTTTTAGATTTTCTGTATAATTAACGCATAGGAGAACATAATTATGATATTAGGGATCGATATCAGTCATTGGCAGGATGATAAATCCACACCACAGAAGATGAATTTTAAGAAGGCAGTGGATAAAGGCGCAAAATATGTGTTTATCAAAGTATCTGAACGCGGTTCGATTGACCGCGATTTCGAATACAACTGGGTGGCTGCCAAAGAAGCCGGCCTGCTGCGCGGAGGGTATCACTTCCTGCGCTGGGATCTATCCGGGCTTGTACAGGCACGCATCTTCAGTGAACTTTTGAAGGATGATCCGGGCGAACTGCCTCCGGTTGCTGATTACGAAGCACCGCGCCTGGGCAGCCTTTATCCATCCAACGCACTCCTGGAGCAGTTCCTGGTGGAGGTAGAGACCAAGCTCGAACGCAAACCGATGATCTACACCTCTCCGGGGTATTGGAACATGCACGGACGAAACAAGGTCACCAAGCAGTTTGACCAGAAATGGGCTTATTTTCCTCTTTGGGTAGCCCATTACATAAAATCCTATCAAGAGGGTGTTTCAAAACCAGATGAATTGGAACCATGGAAAAGTATGGGGAAGAAATGGGCATTCTGGCAGTACACAGCCACCGGGGACGGATTGGCATACGGCGCGGAAAGCAAGGGAATCGACCTGAACTGGTTTAACGGCACCCTGAAAGAGCTGAATGATTTCGCATACGGAAAAGTTACAGCGCCTGCACCCCCTCCCGCTGCCTCTCCCTCCGGTAAACCACTGGACATCACGGGATTGAAAAAATCGGTCGAAAAAACCATCGACGATTGGGCCAAGAAACAAAAATAGAAAGACAAAAATATTTATTTGCCTCATTATTGAAAGCAATATCAATAAAATTTTTTATTCGAAGAAAGAAGAGAAGTTTTGTGATCTTCTTTTTAAGTTCCATAATTAAATATAATAAGAGAACGTTTTATTCTTGCTGAATTCAAGTCTCAAGTGCAACCGTGATTTTTTAAGAATACCACAGGTGATGTGAAAGACAGACATTTCCTGGGTCTTGTATTCAATCTATTTTCAGCAAATTGAATGTCTGCATTCGTTAATTTACTAAAATCAG
>JAUSPC010000160.1 GCA_030655835.1 Pelolinea sp. | reverse complement strand
AAAAACGGAGAAAAATCTCCTTGCATCCTAAACATTCATAGCGGTCCCACAAGTGTTAAACATTTAGGGTATTCATTAGAGACTGAAATTTTTACCTCTCAAGGATACGCTATTGTTTACCTCAATTATCGCGGCAGCGTGACATATGGATATGATTATCAAAATGCCCTGCAAAGAAAATGGGGGGAGATCGAAGTTCAAGATGCCATAAGTCTTATGACTGCTCTGATCTCTCGTAATTTTGTGGATCCGCAAAAAATAGCAGTTATGGGCTCAAGTGCGGGAGGATTTAGCGTTTTGAATTTATTGATCAAAAATCCAGGGCTATTTCAAGCAGGAATTTGCAGTTACGCGGTTTGCGATCTAGTTGATGATGCAAAAAACACCCATAAGTTCGAAAAATATTATCACCGCTTTCTAACCGGAGATTTTCCTGCTGAATATGAGCGCTTTATTTCACGATCCCCTATATCCCATTTAGATAAAATTAAAGATCCATTGGCACTGTTTCATGGAGCTGATGATAAAGTTGTTTCACCTGATCAATCGCAAAAGATATATGATTCATTATCCCAACGCGGAATCCCATGCATATTAAAAATATATGAAGATGAAGGGCATGGATTTAGGAAGCAGAAAAATATTGAAGATTATTACAATACGATCTTTAATTTTATAAATACCCACCTCAAATAAAATTGAAGAGGAGCTCATCACCCCTCTTCAATCAAAAATATTACTTTCTTATTTACTTAGAAATTCTTTAATTGCCTTAAGGAGAGCTTCCACATCATCCAGGGTTGTTTCGCCCATCGTAGCAATTCGGAAAGTTTTCCCTTTTAGATCGCCATATCCATTTGAAATACGCATCTGGTATTTTTCCATTAGAAAAGCATTTAATTCAGAAATATCCATGCTGTGTTCATTATTTATGGTGGCGACGGTTTTCGAACGGGCGCCTTCTGCTGCAAATGGGGACATCCCATTGTCCAGAGCCCAATCATAGACCCTCTGTGACATTGCCTCGTGTCGAGCAAACCTATTTTCAATACCTTCGGCGAATATTCGATCCATTTGAAAATCAAGCGCATAAACAAGGGATACTACAGGAGTCATGGCGGTTGAATTCTTTATTCTGTGCTTCTCCATAAGAACTAAATCGAAATACCAACCGCGATCTTGAACTGTTTTTGCCTTATCTAAAGCACGGTCGGTCACTCCAGCAAGAGAAAGCCCGGGAGGAAGAGCAAGACATTTTTGCGAAGAGGTTAGAAGGAAGTCTATACCCCAAGCATCCATTTCGATCTTTGAACCGCTCAAGGAGGAAACAGCATCAACCATGATCAATGTGTCTGGGCTGGTCTCTTTGACCACCGCGCACAGATCTCTTAATGGATTTTCCACTCCCGTTGAGGTTTCATTATGGACAATCGCAATAGATTCAAAATCCTTCTTTTTAAGTGCATCTCGGAGGGCATCAGGCGAGATAGGGTTACCCCATTCCGCATCCATCCGAATCGGGTTTTTCCCATTACTCACCGCAACGTCGTACCATCGTTCGGAGAAAGCGCCGTTTACACAAACGAGAATATCCTGCTGTGCTAAATTCCTCACGCCGGCTTCCTGCATACCAGATCCGGAATGCGTACCGATCAACACACGATTTTCTGTAAAAAACACTTTTTGTGATTTTTCTGCTGCGCTACGGTGAATTGCCTCATATTCTTTACTTCTATGCGGCAGTAATGGTTTTATCATTGCTTGAAGCACTTCCGGCGCAACATCTACTGGTCCTGGTACAAACATGTGTGGCATATTTATTTCTCCTTATTTTTTGTCTTATCGAAGAACAAAGGTTAATACGATCAAGATGATAAAAAAGATTGCGGCTAAAGAGCCGATCCTTTTAAGATCTTTTTTTACATAACTATAATCAGGATTGAAATCAGTTGTGGATGAGGCGTTTTTGGAAACGGCAATTTTCCTGTCTACCGGTAAACTTCTGGTTTTATTCTTAGATTTTTTACTCATTCATTCTCCTTTTTGTAAATTTACAGTATTATAGATTATCAAAAAAATAGCTACTGTTGCTATATTGTAACTTTTTTTTTAATTTTTGATGAACAAATGTAATACACTCTGCTCTCTCTTTGTAATTATTTCAATTCAATATTATTTTTATTAAGATAGAATTGACGCAATAAGAAAAGTAATGGATTTTTTCCAAATCAAAGTGCAAATTTTCACTTTTTACCAATGGTTTTTATTTATTAGTTGTTATATATAAAAGAAACGATATGGAAATCTCAATTCGTGATCAAGCGTTATTAGGGTGCAGACGATTGCTCAATCAGCTGAACCGCGATTCATCCACGCCCACATTTGGTTGTTTTGATCGAAGATATTGGTCGTGGAAATTAACAGATTTTCCAGAAGCCACTTTTCAACGAAATATCAAGCCACTATGTTGGTTCATGGACCAACCTGAAGCTAAATCGTACAAGGATACCATCGCAGAAAACATCAAAGCAGGTTTTAAGTATGCACTGGATATCCAACACAAAGACGGCTCATATGATCAGGCATATCCCAACGAGCACAGCTATGGTGCTACCGCTTTCCTATTACCCGACCTTATTTCCGCATACAAAACAATAAAAGATACATTTTCGGAAAACGAAAAAGATCAAATCGAAAACAACTTAAAATCTTCAGCGAATTTTCTTTGCGAAGGTGCTGAACTCCACGGATTTATTGCAAATCATCTCGCAGGTGCTGCGTTGGCGCTTAAGATGTCCTACCAGCAATTTGCTGATGAAAAGTATGATCAAGAATCAAAAAATATATTAAATTCCATCCTCGATAAGCAGTCAGATGAAGGCTGGTTCCCAGAATATTACGG
Source organism: Pelolinea sp. (assembly GCA_030655835.1). Classification (GTDB taxonomy): domain Bacteria; phylum Chloroflexota; class Anaerolineae; order Anaerolineales; family Anaerolineaceae; genus Pelolinea. The sequence continues at coordinate 11,799 of JAUSPC010000160.1, read as the reverse complement.
CGCTGATCCCGGCTATCAAACCCTGTGCATGTATTATCTGGCACAAATTTATCAAATTGAACGATCTACCCTTTTGAAAAAGGCATTAGAGAAATCCCTTTATTTTCTCCAGTTCTTCATCCATCCTGACGGAACATTTGGAGGAGAATATGGCAGCCGAAGGACAGAGATTTATTATCCTGGCGGGATCGCGCTGCTCGCTTCCGAGTTTCCAATTGCCGCAAGCATGCTTGCTTACATGAAAGAATCGATCAGAACAGGGAATACCATCAATGTGCTTGATATTGACATGGGCAACCTTGCCCCTTTGCTATCCAACTATGTAACCGCAGCGCCAATAGACAAAACTAAAAAAAACGACCACACCCTCCCCCTAGGTGAACACGATCTAACGTGCGTATTTCCCAATGCTGGGATAGCGGTCATCTCCAAACCAACTTATTATGCGGTTTTAGGATCATCTAATGGAGGAGTATTAAAAGTATTTAATAAAGCATCAGGAAAATTGATCCATAATGATTGCGGTTTCCTTGGGGAAACCGACAGTGGTAAAAAATTCTCAAATCAAACCACGGATCTTTCTAATCCATTGGAATGGAAAAGGTCAATTTTTCATACTTCAGCTTCTTTTTTTCTTATTCCTACACAATCTCCTACTCCGTTTAATTATCTTTTACTCAGAATTGCAAACCTGACCATTATGCGTGTGCGAATTATTAATGAATGGGTAAAGAAACACCTCGTTGGAATGTTGATCAACAAGAAATCGCCTCTTCCTTTATCCATAAAGAGGACAGTTGATTTCATGGAAAACACAATTAATATCACTGACAAAATCGAGAAAACCGGGACAATCCGGATAAATTCCTTAGTATCAGGAATTAAATTCTCTTCGATCCACATGGCTTCTTCGCGGTATTTCTCCCCCGCTCAACTTGAACTCTCTGATCCGGACGCGATTGATGTTGGATCATTGGAAAAAAATGATGTTGTTGAGAGAACGATCACCATCGATCTTCAAGAAATATCCAGGATAAAAAATAATGAGTGATTGGGGAAACGTCTCGATCGATGTGGATTCACTTTCCTCTATTTATAAAGGACAAGGATGTTCCAATGCTGGCGGATATACATATTTAGAATACCGAATGGGGCTAGAGAATTTGTTAGAGTTTTTCTCTAAGTACCAAATAAGAACAACCATGTTCATGGTCGGCAATGATTTTCTTTACAAGGAAAACCACTCCAGCATCAGAGATATCGCCAATAACGGGCATGAGATCGCGAATCATTCCATGACCCATCCGCAGGGGTTCCGCTGGCTTTCGCAAAACGAGAAAGAAAAAGAGTTGTCATCCATGTCAGATATTTGCCACGAAGTTACGGGGAAAAGACCAATCGGATTCCGTTCTCCGGGTTGGAATATCGACGATTCCACTCTACCTATTTTAGAGAAACTCAATTACAAATATGATTCTTCTGTATTCCCCACTTCGCTGATGCCAATAATGAAATTCGCACATTGGTCAAGCATGTCAAAGCAGAAAAAGCAAGACCGCACCACCATGGGGCAGTTCAGCTACATGTTCTCTCCGATCAAACCGTATTATGTATCTGACAGATCCCTCGGTAAAAGTGGGAACAAAAATTTGATCGAATTTCCTATCTCAGTATCTCCATATTTGCGAATTCCTTTTTTCGCGACATTGCTCTTGTTTTCCGGAGTTAAGTTCTATAAAAAATTGTATCGATCCCTCCGATCTGCTGGACTGCCAATCCATTTCCAAATGCACTTATCTGATTTTATTGATTACAGTATTCCTGAACTCGTAGATCAAATGCCCAGGAGTAAACAGGGCACGTATGTGCCGCAATCGCTGAACACACCCTTATCTAAAAAGATCGAACTTTTTAGCGAAATGATCGAAATGATTGGCCGGGATTACGAATTCATCACACTTGACCAATGGACAGAAAAATTTCGAGGGACAAATTGATCCCACGATTAAAACCATATCTTGGTAAAGAAGAAATTCTTGCCTTATTTAAAAAACGAGAAAATGCGGTTAAACGTTTTGAGATAGAATTCGCAAGCCAATTCAACACTGAGTATGCGGTTGCTTTCCCATACGGACGTTCCGCCTTATGGGCATTCTTCAAATCCCTCGATCTCGATCCATTCGAGGTCGTTCAGCCAGCATATACTTGCTCAGTAGTCGCACATGCGACCGTCCTTAGCGGGAATATCCCAGTGTTTGTGGATATCAACCTGACTGATTACAACATGGATCTGGACCTGATGGCTAAGGCAATCACACCCTACACACGGGTGATAATCCCTACCCACCTATTTGGGTATCCAATGGATATTAATAAGGTCAAAGAAATTGTCCAAAAAGCTGAAGATAAATATGGACATAAAATATGGATCATTCAAGACTGCGCCCATTCATTTGATGCTAAATATAAAGGTGATTCGGTAATAAATTCGGGAGACGGCGCAATCTTCGGCCTTGGGATCAGCAAACAGATCACTTCGATCTTCGGCGGAATGTTCACCACAAACGATGAAGCAATTGCGAAAAATCTACGTGATTTCAGGGATAGCTACTTTTTAGTTCCCTCCTGGAAGAAATCACTTAAACGTTACTTATATCTTCTCGCAGTGTATCCCGCTTTCCAATCATTTATATATGGCCTGGTTTATTGGCTGCAGGAGAAAACGCCATTCCTTAATCGGTTGACAAGAGATTATCATTTGGATGAAAAGATCCATTTTCCTCCTGATCATTTAGACCAAATGACAGCTATCGAGGCACTAGTCGGTTTGGAGCAGCTAAAAAAATACCCGGCCGTGTATTCAAAACGTATAGAAATCGCAAATGAGTATTTTTCTAATATTATTAGTTCATCAAAATTTATTCTTCCTCCTGAGGTTGGAGGGGCAACTTACTCTCATTTTGTGATCCGAACTGAAAACAGAGATCAATTGCTCGCATTATTTGCATCAAAAGGAATTCAGCTTGGCCAATTAATTGAATACAGCATGCCGCATCACCCTGCTTATAAAATTTACGTTCAAGAAACAGCCTTCCCTAATTCATATTTGTGCAGCAATTCATTGATCAATCTGCCAATATACCCAAATTTAAAGAACGCACAAATTAATAGGATCATTTCTTTGACCAATACGATTTTTCAATCCGATGAAAACTAATTACACAATAGTCCCCTTAACACAGCAGTTAATTAAAGATGTGGCAAATATCCACTCTGAATCGCTACCCGATGACTTTCTTCCAAATCTCGGTTTTGATTTTCTTGTTGAAACCTTTTACCCATCGACTCTTAGGTCAGACCGTGGAAAAGTTTTTATCGCTGTAGATGAAAATAGCAATCCTGAAGGATTTGTCTTGGTCACAGTAAACAGCGGTGATTTCTTAAAGGGAATTTTAAAAGATCGATTGTTAGATTTTCTGAAAGTCGGTATTCGATCCTCTTTTTCTTCTTTTTCTAATTTTTTTAACAACTTTCAGATTGTCATCTCGGGATTATTCTCTACCACAACCCAAAACGCAGGGGAAATTTACGTCATTGCGGTAAAAAATTCCTCGCAGGGAAAGGGTATTGGAAAATTACTCGTTAATAAGTCAATCGAGTTCTTGCAGGAATGCGGTATTCATGTCATTCGCATAAAAACACTGGAATCCAATATTAAATGGATCGGATTTTTCAAAAAAAATGGGTGGGAAACTGAAAAAGAATTCCATTTGATCGGCAATAATTACGTCAGTTTATTTGCAGAGATAGATTAATCAAATTCTTGTAATTCAAAAATCAATAGTCCATTTTTTGAGTAAATACCTCAAAGGCAATTTATTAAGGTTACCTTCAATTAAAATAAGAACAGGCAAAACCTATTAAATGGATTTACGAACTTTCATTTCCTTCGGAAAATTTGAATGGCGGAATTCGGGTCACATGGGTCAATTGGGACCGTTGGATCATATTCATCGAAAACAGTTGGGTCCAGGTAATTCTTCCAGAAATCGCCCATGTTATATGACTGAACCAAAATGAAATCAGCCGAATCACGCCAATCACGCACAGACTCCGCGTTGTAATATCCGTTTTTCTCCAAAAGATCTCTATCTCCCCCATTCCTTTTAGGATAAACCCCATTCAGCTGCAGCGGTTGAATTCCGGCGTCAGCAATGTATAAAAGCGGAGTTACCACACTCCCAGAGCCCCAATACACGCTGGCATCATCTGGTATTTTTTTCTGTAATTGCTGTCCCGCTTTTTCATAAGCGCTGATCACGTTCCCTCCGCATGTATTCTCATAAGAGAATTTTCCAATCAGTTGGGTTGGGGTAAATATGACCGAAAACAATAACAAACTTAGCGCTAACACAAAACCAAATTTAACATTCAATTTTTTTCGTAGAACCCTGTACATAATTAATAAAAGTATCAGTAAGGTAAGTGCAACCAGAAATCCAAATACAGGGGGGATGAACATAATAAGCTGATCGTATGTCATCTGAAATCGGTTACGAAATAACTCCCAGATCTGGGTCACTCCACCGGCCAAGCGGCCATTTTTTATTCTCGGGAACGGTAATTGCATGACCCATCGGCCAACTGTTTGGATGCTTCCAAAAAAGATGCCGGGTATAAAAAACAAATATATGGCAGATACATATACCGTCGGTACGGAAAACTTATTTTCAACAAGACGGCTGATCGCTAAAAAAGATATGATCGTCGCGATGGGGATGAAAAATGCCACATAATTTGGGAAGCAGAAAATACAGTAATTCTTCGTGAGGGACGCCCATCCATGCAATCCGAATAGAATTGCAAACAATATGAGTAAGGAAAACACCAATTTCCATTCGTTCTTGGATCTCCAATTCTTTTTCGCAAAGATCATAGGGATGGCAAAACAAACTCCCAGCAAAGAAATAAAATGATATCTCACCGCCGTGAAAAAAGAGGATAGGCGATCTATCAGGTCTCCACCCGGCCGCCATACCTGCGATCCTCCTCCATCAATAAATCCAACATCAAATGTAGTCTTGATGGACTTGGGAAGCCATGTGTACCATAAGGTCATGATCTTCGGAAAATAAATAGCATGCACAACCACAAAGGGGATAATTGAAAAAAGAAATGCCGCCACAGCTTCTTTAATCCCGTACCGCCACCATGCATATAAAATGACGAAGGGTATTAAAAACACCATGTTTTGTCTGGTAAGTGTGGCTGCAGCGCTTAGAAATGCAGCTGCACAAATATGCCACAACTTTCTTTCTTCTCCAAGCAAAAGCACCATCACCCAGGTAACCAGACAGGCAACAAGTGCCTGCGAAACTGCCAGAACATTGATCCCTATCCAGGCGGGATTAATGGACAAAGCGAAAACCGCAGCGAGTGCCCACCACTTTCCCGTAAGCCGGCGCAAAAGTGCCCAAACACCGATCAACGTTGTGAAAGTGACAAGCATAGCGAAATACCTTCCCATTTTCAAACCCGGACCAAACAAGAATTGCGGAATGCCTGGGATTAGATAAGCCAGCGGCATGTTATTTGTCCAGGGCCCATAATCTTCGAATGGTTTGTATCTACCTGAAATGAATAAATATCCCTTTATGAGGAACGAACCTTCATCTACTTTTGAGGGCTGCTGATGTGCCAGGCAAAATGCCTGAAAAAAGAAAAGAACACAGATGACTATCAGGATGACCCAGTATAAAGATTTGTTGTCTTTTAATGATCGAAAAAGTTTCATACCTTATCTCCAAAAAATCAATCGATGAGAAATACATCATTTCCGGTTAAGATTGGCGTTGAGATAATGATCTGCGGATCTTGCGTGGCGATGATCACCAACTGTACACCAGGGCGCGGTTCGATCCGCCCCAGAGCATAAACCAATGCACCATTTTCAAAATTCAGATCAGGGTTCTCCGTTTTAATATAAATCTTTCCATTTTGCCCAACCATTCTAAAAACAAGCCGGGCATACTCCTGATATCCAAAATACGGATCATAGGAGCGATCGTAATATCCTTCCCCCTCTTTAAAAAATCTGGGGTAGAAGCCAGCTCCTTTAAAAATCCTCACATCTTCGGCAGCACAAAATGTATTAATAGACCCAGTCAATTCACTATACTCACTATTCTTAATATATGCTTCTATTTCTTTACAAATTTCTGACTGGGGAATATCTGCATACAGCGGCGGGAACAGAATCTCTCGAAGAGGAATAAAAGCGCACGAAATCACAAAGACGATCCCAACAATTATATTCCCCAAGTAATTTCTATGTGATCCTGGTTTGTCAATTGATCCCATGACCAAAGGTTCTTTAGTGATCTGGATGTCGTTTGAAAAGATCTTTTTTGCAGCCCATTTTATTATTTCGACCAGACCAATAACAAAAAACACAATGATGATCCAATCCACCGGTTGAATGAAGCGCCAACCAGACAGGCGAACCACCGCGGAGCTTAAGTTGTAGACCAAATAAACAAGAAACGCGGTAAACGCAGACCAGTGAGACCTTTTATGTACCGTGAAATACCCGAGTGCAATGATCACTATATTTACGAAAACGACCACCGTGTTAAGGAAATTAGGTTGGCTGTAAACTTCACTCCAAAATGGCTGCGTGACCCTTACATATTCGATCAGCGGAAGAGAATTCCCCAGACGCACGGGAAATATCAATATAGTGGATATCAAGTTGCGGAAAACATTATCTAAAATAAACGCCATCAATTGGGAAAAATTCTGTGAAAGCGATTGGGATATGATCGAGAAATTCCTATCCAATATATCTTGGCTTGTTTCCACGTCAGGAATTTCTACATCCATCTCGCTTCCTCTAATGAAGAAGCTATATAGGGCAGACGAGGAAGAGGGATTATCCAACCAATACACACCAGTAATGGAATGATTCCTGATGAGGGTCGGGGCAAGCAAAGTCCCAACCGTCAGGAGAAAAACTGCACACGCATATAAGATCTTTTTCGGTTTCTTAAAATAGCGCATAACAGTAAGCAGTAGGATGAAGGGGATAAACATAATCGTTTGTATACGCATTAAGTTCAACACAGCCGTTAACCCGCCAAGAATGAAAACATGGTGCGAAACGCGCTGGTCCGACCGTTTAAACCAGCGAATGATGACCAATACCATGATCGCAACCACAAGTGTGGCCGGAAGGTCAGATAAAAGTAATTTGGAATTGGACACATTCGAGATCGTGCTGGCCTGAATGGCATTGACCTCACGCAGGATTACCAAAATAGCTATCCCAATTCCTCCCAAACGGGAATGAAGTTCCTTTCCGATCAGGAAAAGTATGGACGGGAAAAAAGCCAGAACGATCGTCTGCAAAAAAATCGTTGTGGTGTAAGAAAACCCGCCGATGAAATGCAAGATCGCTAAAAATGAGACATACAATGGTTTTGAAATCACAAAATTCTGGATTGATCCAAAATAAACATACAAGGAGTTGTAATCATATTGCTCCGCATCTGAAAATGGGTATTTCTCAAAATTTGGGGCTCGCACGGAAGGAGCAAAATAATTATGCTCTGGGAGCGGCAGACTCATCCAGATCATGAGCGCCATGAGCCACAGGAAAAAGAAAATCAGTATATCTTTATGCCTAAAAGAATCCCATTTTGTTTTACCCGGAACCGCAGACCACGCAAACATCGCTAATACCATAAGCGCAATTACCCCGCACAAAAACCATATCTGCCCCTCCAACAGGGGGATCCCCAATGTGGTGGTTGAAACCCATACGGGTGATTTTCCCAGACCTGTCAATTCGATCACAAGCAATAAGACCATAAGTGTTCCCAACACTATTAAAAAGACAGGTGAGTTTTGATCCAATTTGGTTTTTGCGGAGGATCTTTTCACTTTAAATAAAAAAAACGGTACGAATACGATCGCCTGGATCCCGAAAACTAAATAGCTGACCAGGATAGGCAGCAGCCGAAGGTAAATACCAATATCTTCCGACCAACGCAGGAAATGAAAGAAAAACGCAAAAATCCAGATAGATAGTGAAACGAAAACGCCTCCTATGATCATGCTTCTGGCTGTTTTCTCCCGTTTTCCATCCTTTTGGAAGCATTCCTGCAATTTGGCATTCCTGCCAAGCAGTAACAAGAACAAATATCCAGCGATCGGGAGCATAAAAATCGGAAGCAGAAGCGCCAACTTTTTTAGAGAATATCCAAGCAGAACAGCGTGCTCCGCCTCCTTGGGTAATGCGAGCAGCCAGATCGCGGCAGCAAACGATTGAAGAAGAATTATGTTTAAGAATTTTCTGATTTGAATAAAAATTGGCGCTTTTTGATTGAAGGTTTGGTTTTTTTCCATTATTTTCCTGTAAACTTGTAGTTTATTTTAATCTATGAAACAGAATAATTATGAGCAAGTATGTCGATCAGAATATTAGCTCTAAAATTTAATGCTGATATAATCAAAAATCGAATCACATTTCTAAGGTTGGAAAACAATGAATTCATTAACTAATAAGAAGGTTTTGGTAACCGGCGGTGCAGGTTTTATTGGCAGCCACTTGGTAGATCGGATCATTCAGGAAAACCCAAGCGATATTCATGTCGTCGATAATTTTTTTCTTGGGGAAGAAGAAAATCTTGAAGATGCCCATAAAATGAGACCGGATCTCGAAGTTTTCAGATTAGATGCGTCTGATCTAGCAGCCATGCGGGACCTGGTCGAAGAAAAAGCGATCGAAGTGGTGTTCAATTTGGCCGTTATCCCTCTCCCCACCTCATTAAAGTATCCAGTATGGACAGTTAATGTAAATATTGGACTCGCGCTAACTTTTTGCGAACTTGCTCGGACAAATAGCATCGAAACGCTTATCCACAGCTCATCATCAGAAGCATATGGGTCTGCCAAAACGATCCCGATGAATGAAGATCATCCAATGAATCCCAAAACACCCTATGCTGCAAGCAAACTAGCTGGGGACGAATTGGTTTTATCCTATATACGAACTTTTGGTATTGATGCAGCTGTTGTACGCCCTTTTAATAATTACGGTCCACGCCAAAACCCGGGTAGATATGCAGGTATCATCCCGATAGTTGTGAAGAAGTTAAAGAAAAATGAACCCATCGAAATTTTTGGAGATGGTGAACAAACAAGAGATTATATCTTTGTTAAAGAAACCGCTGATGCGTTTGTAAAAGTCTATCAAAATAACGCGAGCCGCGGAAAAGTACTTAATATTGCTACCGGAAAAGAAATCACGATCAATGATCTGGTAGCAAAATTATTAGAGATCTTGGGCAAACAAGACCATCCGGTTTTCCATTCAGAAGATAGGATCGGAGATGTTCGCAGGCATTGCGGAGGCGTAGACCTCGCAAAGGATCTAATTGGTTTCCAACCTCACGTTATGCCCGAACAAGGGCTTTTAGAGACTGCATTGTGGTATCAAGAAAGACTATGATCAGACTAACCGTTCCGTACGTTGACCATCGAGAACTGGAAGAGATCGAAAAAGTTCTTCAAACCGGTTTTTACACTCAGGGCCCAAAAGTAGCTGAATTTGAGAAGAAAGTTGCCGATCTGGTCGGCTCGCATTATGCCTATGCCATGAGCTCCTGCACGACCGCGCTGCAGCTCGCTCTGCATACTCTGGAGTTGAAACCAGGCGATGAAGTATTGGTCGCAGACTATACATTTCCCGCCACTGCAAATATTGTCGTAACAGAAGGGCAAACCCCGGTCTTGGTTGATATCAATCTGGATACATTTTCGATGGATCCTGATGATCTGGAAAGCAAGATCACGGACCGCTCCCGGGTGATCATCCCCGTGCACGCGTTTGGCTGCTCCGCTGACATGAATCCCATTTTAGAGATCGCCAAAAAACATGATCTCTTTGTGATTGAAGATGCTGCCTGTGCGCTCGCCACGACATATTACGAAAAATACTGCGGGACAATGGGCACGCTTGGATGTTACAGTTTCCATCCGCGCAAAGCCATCACTACTGGTGAGGGCGGAATGATAGTAACCGATAAAGAAGAATTGGCTCAAAAAATAGGCATCTTCCGTAATCACGGGGGGGTTAAAGGGGAATACTTCTATCATTATGATGAAGCCGGTTTCAATTACCGATTAAGCGATATCCAGGGCGCGATGGGCGTCGCCCAACTTGAAAAACTGGATTGGATCCTTGAAAATAAACGCCGCTTGGCAGCCATTTTACGAGAAAAATTACAGGGAATTGAAGGGGTTACTCCTCCTATAGAACCTGCATGGGGCGGGCATGTGTACCAGTCTTTTGTGGTACTTCTGGATGACGGGATCGATCGAGACGCGGTCATCCACTCCATGCGGGAAAAAGGGGTAGAAACCACATTGGGTACGTACGCCGTGCACGCCCAACCGTATTTCATTGAAAAATATGGCTACAAACCGGGACATCTGCCGAAATCTTATCAGGCATTCACCCAATCCTTAACCCTTCCACTTTACCCACAGATGGAAGATGGTATTTTACATATTGTTGTTGATATATTGAAGGAAGTTATCAAGGAAAATATAAACTAGAATGAATATTCTTATTCCATCCGCAGGCCGAAGATACTTGCACATTAAATACACAAGAGAATGCGAGGGGGTTGGAAAAGTCATCACAACTGACATTGATTTTTTGTCCCCGGGAATTCACGCAGCAGACAAATGTTACCGAGTACCTTTATCAACAGATCCAAAGTATTTGGATACGATTTTGGAGATATGCAAAAAAGAAGATATAAATTTTATTATTCCATTATTAGATCTGGATATCCTCTTATTTTCCAGAAACCGGACCAAGTTTGAAAAAGAAGGAATTGGCTTTCTGCTTTCCCCAGAAAGCACTATTGAAATGGCTCTCGACAAGTTGAGCACTGCTCAATTCCTTTCAGAAAATGGGCTACCAGGTCCTGTTACTATGCTTCCAATATCCTGGAGTGGAAAGAACATGCCCTATCCAATTCTTATAAAGCCTAGATTTCCAGCACTTCGTGTTCAAAAAGGATACGATATCACCGTCATAAGGAATGATGATGATATGAAAAAAGTAAAAACGCAAATAACTGGTATTGAGGATAATTATGTCTTTCAAGAATATTTAACCGGGACTGAATTATCGATAGACTTCTTTTGTCAGGCAAATGGCGATTATGTAATGGCTATTCCCGCCGAACGAATTAGCGCATTGACGACTGCTTTCAGCAAGAACGGTGGAACAATGGATAAGGGATTGACTTTCCATGATGAGAATATTGATAACCTAGTCAAAAAAGCGACGGTGAGCACAAAATTCTTTGGTCCCGCTAACTTTGGCGGGTACCGTTCGGAGAATGGGAAAGTACAATTTACAGAAATAAATGCAAGATTTACTGGCGGTGCCACCCTTGCGGTAAAAGGTTCAGGGATTGATCTTTTCCAATGGAGCGTTTATCTACTTTCCGGTAAAGAAATAATTCCACCTGAAAATGGATTCGAAGAGATAGTTATGACGTCATACGTTGAACCAATATTCTTTAAAAAGGACAGCATTTTTTTTGATGAGATCTAGGAATAATTCAATAACCAATTAATGTGGAAATAAACGGATCATATGGTAATTTCAGATAATTCAATTTACGCAATCATTTTCGATGTGGATTGATGAACGTCCACATGTGGTATCGGAAAGAAGCAGGTTGGGTGACTGGGAAGCGGACACAATAATTGGAAAAG
>JAUSPC010000213.1 GCA_030655835.1 Pelolinea sp. | reverse complement strand
GGGAAGTAAATCCGTTGATTGTGGGGTTGATGAGATCCTCGCAGCGGGACCAGACATTGTAGTTCTAAATATGGGCAGCAGAGGGGCAGCACTTTTCACCTCGAAAGTCCGATATTCAACTAAGGTGCATGATGTCCCCGTAAGGGATACTACAGGGGCTGGTGATTGTTTCCACGCCGCTTTTCTTTACGGAATTCTTTCTGATTGGAATTTGCAGCACTGCATGGAATTCGCAAACGCTGCGTCAGCGATTTTGATACAAAAGATCGGCGCCCGCGGGGGATTACCTACTTTATTAGAAGTTCAGAATTTTATGAAAAATAACAAATAGAAGGAGAAACAAATACAATGAATTACATGATTGAACAGATCCACAGTTTACCAGAGCTCCTAAACCAGATTTTTCAACCGCTTGATGATACTATCCGGCAAAAATTAGACCATGAACTCTGCCTCTCGCTGAAGCGACTATATGTCGTAGGCTGCGGTGACTCACACCATGCCTCCCTCAGCACTGAATTGGCATTTGAATCATTAACCCGCCTTCCGGATGATCCTATGGCATCTATGTTATTCGGACGCTACGCGGCAGGTTTTATCCCCCAATCAGGTCCTAAAACAAATCTTGTGATCGGGATCTCTGTTTCAGGTGCCGTATCGCGCACAGCAGAAGCATTAAGAATGGGTGGACAAGCAGGAGCTACAACCGTTGCCTTGACAGCTACACCCGACAGCATTGTGGGAAAGGCAGCTAAAATTATTTTAGACGTTCCTGTGCCGGAATTTCCATCACCAGAGGGAATGGTGATACCCGGGGTGCGCAGTTACTTTACCAGCCAGGTTGGTCTTTTCCTGATCGCGATCCGAATCGCTGAGATCCGAGGACAATTAAACAATTCTCAAGCAGCAGAGCTTAGAGCTGAAATCCGCGGTTTTGCAGATCTGGCCAGCAAGACAATCGAAGATTGCGACCCAATCGCAAAGCAAGCCGCTCAAGAATGGGCAGGTGAAGAAGAATTCGTATTTGCTGGCAGCGGCCCCAATTATGCTACTGCTTTATTCACTGCTGCCAAAGTACTTGAGGCCTCAGGTGATTCAGCACTTGGGCAGGATGTGGAAGAATGGGCACATTTGCAGTATTTCGCAAAGAAAAAAAGTACACCTACTTTGTTTATTAGCGCTGGAGATCGTGATCTATCGCGTGCTGTGGAGATGGCGGTGGCGGCAAAACAGCTTGGCCGCCTTGTGGGCGTAATTTCTCCGAAATCAGCTGCAGGTTTAACAAAATATGCGGATCATCATTTCCCAATTCCAGAAGTGAAAGAAATGTTCTCGCCGCTCATCACTGCTATTCCAGGAGAGTTATTCGCCGCTTATCTTTCAGAAGTAAAGAAAGAGCCATTTTTCCGTGATTTTAAAGATGGCCGCAGCATTGAAGGGGGCGGGGGTATCAGCCGCATCAGAACCAGCGAAACCTGGGAGAATTGGAAAAAATGAATAACCCAATTTTATTTACAGAAAAAACGCCGGAGGTCATTGCAGCGCTGCACCTGCCGCCATCAGCTGCTTTCAACCAGCCGGCTTCAATGTCAATGAATGAAGTGGTTAATTTCGCGATGCGAAATGTTGAGAAAGCAGTTCGGGCAGGAGTGCCTGCTGTTTATATTCAAGATTTGGGAGATCTGCCCTCAGCGCCGCATATCCAACCCCATACCGTCGCATTCCTTTCTGTTGTTGGAGCAGCGATACGGAAAGAATTTCCGCAGGTGACCTTAGGCGTTTGTATGATGAGCCACGGCGCCCGTGAACCATTGGCGGCCGCGCAGGCGATTGGTGCCCAATTTGTGCGCATCAAAGTTTTTACTGGTGCAATGGTTAAAGCTGAAGGCATCCTGGAGGGGTGCGCATATGAAGCGATAACCTACCGGACACAGATCGGGGCTGAAGACATTGCTATTTTGGCAGACGTGTACGATCGCACGGGAAAGCCGCTGGGTGAACTTCCGTTAGTGGAAGCTGCCCGTTTTGCCTCTGTACACAGTAAGGCTGATGGTTTGATCCTGACAGGATTCTCTTTTGATGAATCGCTTAAAATGTTAAAAGAAGTTCAAGGAGCAGATTTGGGCGTCCCCGTGCTGCTGGGTGGCGGTGCTAATCTGGAAAACATAAAAGAAGCTTTACAAGTTTGTAATGGAGCAATAGTCAGCAGCTCTTTCAAACCACTCAGTGGATGGACAAAGGAATCCATGCTTACAGAATGGGACTATGACCGAATCGCGCAATTTATGCAGGCGGTAAACGGTTAGGAATTGCGTTTGATATTTATCTGCACCCTCATGGAAATTTAATATGAAAAATCATATGAGTTTTCAGGGATCAAGGGATACGCAAAATTATAAGCAGCCCGCAGGTGGTAACTACGGGCTGCTAAAGAAAGGCGTATAGATTATGTTTATCTCCGTAAGTTCTGTCATCGTAGATGATATCGTCATGCCGGATGGAACTACGCATATGGGCTGCCTGGGCGGAGGTGGAACTCATGCTGTAATGGGTATGAGGGTATGGAGTGAGCAGGTGGGATTGGTGGCGAATATTGGCCGTGATTTTCCCGCAGATCTAATGGATAAACTTAAAAAAGCATTCGATGTGAATGGTTTAATTAAATGTGATATGAAAACTGTACGCGCCTGGCAGCTGTTTGAAACAGACGGCACTCGCAGGGAAGTTCTTCGCTCCAAACTGGAAAATTTTGAACTACTAAAACCAGAGGTGAATGCATTTCCAGATGTGTACGACCAATTACAAGGTGTTCATTTACACTGTGGGGGAAATGAAATTGCCCTCTGGGTGAAGTTTCTCCGCCAGCGTGGTAATCCATTCATCTTATGGGAACCCTGGCAGAGAGATTGTGTTGAAGAGAATCGCAGTATATTGGGGAATATTCTTCCTTTAGTTGATTGTGTATCCCCGAATCTAGAGGAAGCCCGGTTGCTTTTAGGATTGGAAAAAAGAGAAGATCTTGTGAATGGATTCCTGGAATATGGTGCACAAAGAGTAGCAATCCGAGAAGGGGCGGATGGGAGCACATTTGCTGATACGCAAGGTAATTACTTGCGCGTGCCAGCGGTTAAAGTGGATAAAATCGTTGATCAAACTGGTGCTGGCAATGCATATTGCGGCGGGTTGGTAGTTGGGTTTGTGATCTCGACCAATATTCAGGATGCATTATGCCGGGCTGCAGTTTCTGCCTCATTTCCCCTGGAACAGTTTGGCGCTCTATTCGCTTTAGAAGACATCAAGCAGCGCGCTGAAAAAAGATTCAAAGCCTGTAAGGCGGATATGCTTAAACTCAATAAACAGTTTTGATGATTCTGACCCTTCCAGTAATGACGTTTTTCCTGCTGGATCGTCCGGACTGACGAGACAATTGGCTCACAGACATCAGCTCTCCCTTCTTTTTCAGCAGATTGTGGAGGGAAGGATAATAGAGATTAATTAACAGAACTACTATTTCGCAGCGGCTCAGAGTTTTGGATAAGATTTGAGAATTAATTTATAAGCCGCTTTTCCAACTTTTATATGCAATGGACACTGTGATACGCTGTGGATACCCTGATATACCGATTTCAAATCAGCAGGATGCGCCATTTTATTGCTTCTTTCAAAGAGCAACTAACCCTCAAACTTTAAGTTTGGAGTTCAAATCTCGCCTCAGGGCAACCTTTGTTAGGCATATTATTCAGCAACAACATATTCTTCATTGCACGGAATACTTATTAAAGTGAAGGATTAATAAAAATATTTTTTATCCTCAATTTATTAAATTTTGCCATAGTGTGTTTTACTTTATAATCACATAACCTGGTTATCGCGGAGGAAAATTAATGAGATTTCATATAATTATTGACCATCCCTGGTGCGGCAGTTTTAATTATGCAATTTTGCATTCATTTATTGAAGGCATTGAGGAAAATAATCATGAAATTGATTTGCTTGATTTAAACCAGGAAAATTTCAATCCACTTATGTCAGAAGAAGAACTTGCTATTTATTCTCAAGGAAAACATATCGATCCAAAAATAAAAGAGTATCAGGAACGTCTTATAAGATGTGATCATCTTGTGATGATATTCCCTATTTGGTGGATGGTAATGCCAGCGAGATTAAAGGGTTGGATGGATAAGGTTTTGCTGCCCGGATTTGCTTTTTCGACAGATCAAGAACCAAAACCCTTACTAAATCACATATCTGGTGCAACGGTATTAACGACCACGGGTGTTCCAGATGATTTTTATCGTACAGAATTTAATAACGCATTGGAATGGGTCCTCTGTAAGGGAGTTCTTGAATTTATCGGGATAAAAGAAATCAAGTGGTTAAATTTTGGCGATACTGGTTTTGCAAGCCAAACAAAACACCAGGAATGGCTTGGTTTTGTAAAAGAATACGGCAGGAAACTTACCTAAAAACCACCATTCATTATTCCCCGATTTCATTCGTTGGACATACCCATAATGGCTGCAAGGCTAATTGAGATCAACACATCAATCAATTCTGGGCCGTTAAATAAAAACTTATTGATAAATTCGTTCATTTTTTCCTTTTTTTGAGAAGAACTCAAACCCTTTCGTCCGTAAAATTTGTTCGTGATTGTCCTAAATGAATTATATAAGAAGGTAAGAATGATTCAACATACTAAATTAGATTTATTAATGATCCAAAACATTTAGCCAATTGATCAGGAGGATCCAAACCTGTCGTTCAAGACAATACTTAAAGCTATTATCTAACTTTTTTCACACCGAATTTTTTGTGATCGTATTAATGATAAAATTTGAGGGTTAATCATAATGAGGTATAAAGAATGGGTTATATTGATCCCGGTTTGTTCGGAATAATTTCTCAAATAGGTCTTGCTATTGGGTTGGTTGCGGTGTCTGCATTCGCATTTTTGTTTAAACCAATCAAAAAATGGTTCTCAAAAAAAGAAAAACCAGAAAACAAACCCGAATAAACACATCCAAGGCATTTTAAAATTTATATGACAACAGACAAATCCCAATTAGGGGGAGGTAAAGATCCGAGTGGTTCAGTATATGAACAGGATGGGTCTATCTACCGCAGCATCTCATCAACTTTTATTCCATTTTTCCACTCTTTACTTGAAAATAATGTTGTTCAGGGAATGATCGGACGTGAATTGGTACACACGGCAGCCATTGATGAAGAAGATGCGGATACCGGCCTGGTGCTGAAGCATGAGAAAATCACACCGCTCAATTATCCCTATGAATGGCCGTCCGCAATGCTGCATGACGCGGCTCGCCTGACCCTGGAAATTTGCCTCAATTTACTCGATGAGGGATTGATCCTTAAAGACGCCACTCCCTGGAATGTGATGTATCACACGGAAAAACCCGTGTTTTTAGATTTCGCTTCCATTATGCCAATCGACTCTGACCTGGTGTGGGTCGCTCTAGACCAATTCAGCCGGCTGTTCCTGTTCCCGCTGTTAGCAGCCGAGCATGGGTATGGGCGCGCCGTCCGGGCATTGATGCTGGCTTCGCAAAACGGTATCTCCAGCAATGAGATCGGCAGTTTCCTGCCCGCTTTCAGCTGGGTGAAAAAACCGTGGCTGATCAAACGCATCTATCTTCCGCTGATGATCGTCGGCATGCTGCAAAAATCCGGGCAGGATAAGGAAATTGGGAAATATATAAAAAAAGCTGAAGTTTCCGCGGACGCGCGGAAGAAGTTCTTTACTGAGCTGTTGAGCGATCTTAATTCTATCCATTTTAAGATCGGAAAAAGCATGTGGTCGCAGTACTACGCGGATGTGGAATCATTTTTCAACCCTGAGCAGTTTAACCAAAAGCAAAAAGTGGTTGCTGATTTGCTGCGTGACCTGAAGCCAAAGACGGTTACGGATATTGGCAGCAACATGGGCGGGTACGCGGTCCTGGCTGCACTCGAAGGCGCGTCTGTGACTGCTTTTGATACCGATGAAGATTCGATCAACATGTTCTATGAGCTGGTAAAGACCAGGAACTTGAATATTACCCCCCTGGTTTTAGATGTGACCAATCCACCGCCTGCATGCGGATGGCGATCTATGCAGTACCCACCCGCGATCGAACGGTTCAAGTCTGAAGGCGTGCTGGCGCTGGCGCTGGTGCACCACCTGGCGATCACGCAGGGGCAGTATTTTAACCGGATTGCGGATGAATTGTCGGATTACTGCGACGAATGGCTGCTGACCGAATTTGTCCCACCGGAAGACCCGCGCACGAAAGAACTGCTGCTGACCTGCCGTAGAGATATGAGCTGGTACACGCTGGAAGGATATGTTTCCGCGCTGAAAAAGAAATTCAAACAGATCAGCACGTTCAAATCGCACCCGGATGGGCGGACGCTGATCCTGTGTGAAAAGAAGATCAAGGGGTAAGCATAAAACCCTTTCATTCATACCGAATGACCTTAGAAAGTGACCGCGCATAAAAACAAGATGTTAAAAAAATTCCCATTTCACACGTTCCTGCTGGCCATATATTTCCCGGCGGCGCTGCTGGCGACCAACCTGGGTGAGATCAAGATCGTCACCATTGTTCGATTGATGCTGGTGATGCTGGCCTTTTCGGTTGGACTGCTGTTTTTACTGAATATATTCATGCGCGACATCCGTAAAGCGGGCTTGATCGTTTCTTTGATGATCGTATTATTCTCGGTGTACGGTCTGCTGTACGCGTTCTTCAAGTCCCCGCAGGTACTGAATGGACTGCTGGGGCGGCATCGGGTGCTGGCTGGGATCATAGTCCTCCTGATCGGATTGGTGAGTTGGGCGGTGACCAAGAAAATCCGCCATATCGCGGAGATCTCGCTGATCGTCAATCTGTTCGCTATATATTTACTGGCCATGCCGCTGATCCAAACAGCCCCGTTTGCTTTGCGGGCGAACAGCGACGCGGCGCAACCGCCCTCGTTGGAAGGCAAGGCGGCGCAGACGGCGCTGGATGGGGACGCGCTGCCGGATATTTACTACATCATTCTGGACGCGTATGACCGGGGGGATTATCTGGCATCTGAATTTGACTTTGACAACAGCCAATTTCTAGATCTCCTGAGGGACAGCGGTTTCTATGTCGCGGACTGCAGCCGCAGTAATTATGCGCATACCTTCCTTTCGTTATCTTCCACGCTTAATATGGACTATGTGCAGACATTCCTGACTCCGGATACGATCTCTGAATTTGCATTAAAAGACGCGCTGGTGCACAGCGAACTGCGGGACCAATTGAGCGCGCTGGGCTACCAGACATCGGCGTTTGATAATGTGCATTGGGACTTTTCAGACGCGGACACGTTTTACGCGTTTGAAATAAAACCGATCTTAAACCCGTATCTGTTCCCGGTGGAATCTGTTTTCATTAATAATTCCGCCCTGAAGATGGCCGAGGACATGAGCCCGCGCTTCACCGAGGCAATCCAAAAGCTCGCTTCGAGCGCCGTGAAGGACCACTACCTGCAGCAGAAATATATTTTGGATACGATGGACGCGGTGGTGCAGCTCGATTCGCCCAAGTTCGTATTTATGCATATCGAAAAACCGCACGGGCCGTACGTGTTTGAGCCAGACGGCGATTTTATTGAAGAGGACGCTTTCTATCGGGATACGTATCACGCCGCGATCAACGGCGACTACGACAAGCGCGGATATGTGAAACAGATCGAATACCTGAACCGCAGAATAACCGCTTTCGTGGATCAACTGCTGAAGACGGATGAGGACGCGATCGTGATCATCCAGGGCGACCACGGCATTCAGGAAAATGAGGACCTGAACGCCCGCATGGCGATCCTGAACGCGGTCTATTTCCCAGACCAGAATTACGCGAGTTTTTATCCATCGATTACGCCGGTGAACAGCTTCCGGATCGTCCTTGACCAGTTCTTTTCCGGTGAGATGGGTTTACTGGAGGACGCATCGTATTACTCGTATCGGGAAGATAAGATGGAGTATTTCCTGGTGGAAGAGATTATGGCGGGGTGTGTGCCGTAAAGAGAATTACGATAATATCCACTCACGCTCATTTTTTTATCGAAAGAGCACATTCTCCTTTTTGAATTCGGTATATAGATCTAGTTCATCACCTACTGACGCGCCATTGAGGTCAAATAGGTTCAGTTTGTTACTCGATACGCCGATGATATAGTCATCGACCAGCACCAGACTATCGCTATATGGAGAATCAAAGTAGGCTGGTTCCCATTTCTCTCCATTCCAGTCATAAATCGTACCGCCAGAGCCATACAGGTTGATGAACTTGTCCTCTAAAAATTCGGGCTGATCCACATCGACATTTGTTTTGATCTCATTTGATCCATCCAAATCGTAGGTTACGACATCATTGGTGTAGGCGATGAAGATATGGTTCCCGACCACATCCGCATTGACCCATGGGTTGGTATCGATATCATTGACAGTGTGTCCATTCCAATCAAAGATGTCCACATCTTTTGTTTCGCCAAACACATAGATGCGGTTCTGATGAGGTTTGATGGTCGAATCCTTTATATAGATGGTGTTATTGCCATTCAACTGCTTGCCTGAAAGATCATAGACATCCAGAAAGTCAGAATAATAGACCAGGATGCGGTCACCCAGCACTTGATGGTTCTCTGAACCGGAGATATCGATCTGGGCGGGGTTTGAGGCCCCGCCGATCTCGTAGATATAGATCATGTCTTTGCTGGAAAGAACCATATAATCCGAACGATCACTTTGACCAGTAACTTTTTTCATTTTAATCCTCCACGCGACAGGTTATTTTTAATACGAAAGAGGTTTACAGCGCGTTCCCTGAAAATTATATCGGCCGGGTGTGATGGAATTTGTGAATGAGCTGTGCATACGACCATCCAGTTAACCGCAATCTGGCTGAAAACCACTTTAAATAATTTATACAATATTTTTGGTAAAAAACAATTTAATGGTTGAGATAATCTAGAGCAAGTCGGACAACATGTAGTTCTACTTGAATCGGGAGAATATGAAGGTGTATTTTCCAATGACGAGCATTAAGAGATGTGAGCAATAACCAATTAAGGTGAATTTGTTCCGATTTTTTTCAATACAAAATGATCAGTTATTATTAGTCGTTTTCTACAGATTTCGTGAAGTTAAACAAGAGAGTATTTGAATTAGCGGACCTCTTGAATATCAGAATATAACCATGGTCGGGCATTTTGACGTAATCTAAATTTTGTCCCATGGTTATGGCCTGTACGTGCATCAAAATCAACAAGTAACTTACCTTCAATAAGAGCTTTTATAAAATTTTCTACCTTAAAGCCCCTTAAAATCAGTATTTTTTTGTAGTGGAAATACTCATTGCCATCTTCTTTTCGTACAGACGCTTCGATATAAAAAGTATTGAGCAATTTAGTGCCTGCTTTATGATTTAAATCGTCGAAACCCCAATATGGTTGTGGATTTAATTCTCCGAGTCCGATGCGATTTTCGACTGAATGCAACCATTCCGAATGGCGCGAGTCAACTTGTCTGGAATCAAACGAAATCAATACCTTATGGTAATCTTCGTCAATCTCAACCTTGAAGCCCCTATCGCTTCTTTCAAGCCCATTGATAGTCTGGCGGAAACTCAATTCTGTTTCTGGATACCTTGAACCTGCTAGGGTGTGTTTCCAACCATAAAATGGCAATAAAACATTTGGAACAAATTTTAATGCTCTTGGAGATGGTTCCATATGAAAAAGTGTGGTTAATGATGATGTATTTTCTCTCTGGCATTTCAATTCCCATTCTGCAGCATTTGGGATAGGAAGGTTATTCTCTTCAATCCCCAATAAATCTTCAAGTGTATTTCCAACTCCACCGACATTATTAGGACGTCTATTTAACATCCACCCCGTATCACGAATCTCTTTTAATTTATTGATCAAAGATTCTTTTGTAAAGGTCTGTAATGCACCCCTTAAGTTGGACAGATGGGATAATTAATAATATAGGAGTGCAGACATGCGAAAACGCAGGACATTTAAACCGGAATTCAAAGCAAAAGTAGTACTGGAGTGTATTAGTGGCGAGAAGAGCGTCAGTGA
>JAUSPC010000208.1 GCA_030655835.1 Pelolinea sp. | reverse complement strand
GCGATTCCTAAAAGAATCCGTAACACCCGATTGGTCACATCGAGAATATCTGTCGAGCGTGCGGCAAAATATTCATCATTCATTGCCGCCATAATGTCTGAAAATTTCTTTCCCGCTTCCTGAACTGCGGTTTCAGCTCCTGTTCCCAGATCCTTGATCTTGTTTTCTACCTCTGAAATCAATTCCGGGTCTTCCAAAATCATTTTATGTGCCTGAAAGATCTCCGCATCGGCATCACAGGATTCCTTTAAAGCTTTTTGATAAATATTTTCGATTTGATCTTTTGCGGTGGAAAAAGCATCGTTCAATCTTTGCAGTTCAAGTCCAGGTTGAATATTGGGTTTTTCGCTAACAACTAATTCCTGACGGAAAAACTGGAAAACCGGGCCGATGCACATTCCCCGTGAAGCAGAGATGCCGATTATTTTTTTCATTATTTTTCTCCAAAATCGTCTTTAACGAGAGCAATAAGGGTATCTACTGCTGCAACTTCATCTTCTCCATCTGCCTTTATTGTGATCTCCATTCCCTGAAATACACCCAGAGTTAGAACACCAAGAATTGATTTCGCGTTTACGTCTCTAATTTCATCTGTTTCTGGGTCCTGGCAGGAAACACTGATATCTGATTTAAATTTAGCTGCTGCTTGAACAAACAACGACGCTGGTCGCGCATGTAAACCTACTGCGTTATTTACTACGATTTTTAATTCTTTCATCTATTATCTCCTAAAAAAAGTATGTGTAATAAGAAAAATAATATAAATAATTCCAATTAAAAATAATTCCGCAAAATCCTTGCGGATGATTATTTTATCATGGATAAATTCCTTGAATTTCACGGTGAAGGTGGGGGGATGGGAGTATCCGTATAAGTTTGAGTTGGTGCGATAGTCGCAGCTGGATCCAAAGTCATTGTCGGAGTCTGCGTAATCGTTGGCTCAATCGTTGGCTCAATCGTTGGCGTGCTTGTCTCAGTTGGTGCTAGCGTTACTGTAGGAGTTCTGGTTGGCACCATCAAATTCAAGTGGATCCTTTTTTCCGCTTCGGTATCATTTGTGCTTTTCATCAGTATTCGCAGCGTGATACGCGCTGCATCTGCTTCATACACATCCCAGGTAACAAGTTTTTTGGGCTGTTCAAAAGGTTCTGTTCCTTTCGCTAAGGTAACCCATTTATTTGGATTATTTCCGATCCCGTATTGAAGAGTATATTGTTTAAAGTTTTTTGAAGCTGAGACGACAGCATATATATCCAGAGGAGAAGAGTTAATATTCATTCCATCCGTCATACCGACAAATACTATTGTCGGACGCGGGTCACTGCCAGTACATTCTCGCGTTGGAGAAAAAATAAGCGGTAAGGTGAAGCCATTTTCTTTCGCCCATGCTTGACCGCTGCTATTATCTTTCAACCATTCAACAGCCCATTTCTCTGTCACGTTAATAGTGAGTTTTTCTTCCGTAAATTCTGAACATGCAGACCCAGCCTTAAGGTTGGTCCACGTATCGATCGCAACTTCATTCCATAGATCAAATTCCTTACTCAATGGGGGTTGACCATTTGCGAAGATCTCGGTTTTCTGATTCGAACATTTCCCTGATGGCTCGGTTCCAGAGACAGCACAAATGATCTTTTCTTCAATTGTGTCCGGCCTGGCTAATTTTGATTGGGCACCGCCCTGATACGTATTTACCGACCACTGCATCACATCATTCCAGAGTGGTGCAGCACCTGTAACACCGCTGATATTTTTCATTGGCGTGTAATCGGCATTACCAATCCAAACACCGACCGCGATATCCGGGGTATATCCTATTGTCCAATTATCCCGAAAATCATTGGTTGTGCCTGTTTTAACTGATGCATTGAAGGGTAATTTAAGTATTGAGTTCGGTCCGAATGCCGGGGTACGGGCGGTGTTGTCTGAAAGGATACTACTGATCAAATAGGCATGATCTCTTTGAATTATTTGCACCGGATCGTCTTTTTCATGTTCATAGATCACGCTGCCATAATAATCCACGATTTTTTCGATCGCATACGCATCCACGTCCAGACCTGAATTTGCATAGATGGCGAAAGCGTTCGTCAACTCCAATAATGATACATCTCCTCCGCCCAGCGTCAGAGATAATCCATAATCATCTCTTGTCAAAGTTGAAATACCCAACCGTTCAGCGAACGCGATGAATCCTTCTTTTTGTGGTGTGTCCGGGTCATCATAAATACCCACATAATCAAGCGCCTTCACAGCAGGAATATTATAGGAAGATGCCAGAGCGTTGCGAAGCAGCACAGGGCCATGAAATTTCCCGTCATAATTTACAGGTTCATACGGTGGGCGCGTATCTGCGGGATCTCCCGAAGGGGGAAATTCACTTGGGACATCCCAGATCAGCGTTGAGGGCGTCCATCCCTTTTCAAAGGCAGCAGTATAGGTAAGCGGTTTAATGGATGAGCCTGGTTGTCTGGGCGCAATCGCCATATTCACCTGACCAGCAATTTCATCATTAAAGAAATCAGCTGATCCAACCAACGCAAGGATCTCGCCAGTTTTTGGGAGGATTGCCACCAATGCACCATCAGTCGCGTCATTTGCCGTTAGTTGACTGACTTGATTGGCAACTGCTGTTTGAGCATACTCCTGGAAGTTGGGATCCAAGGTTGTATATACTTTAAAACCTGATCGATAAATGGTCTGTGGGTCAAATTGTTCTTCCAATTGAGTGCGGATAAAGTTCACCCAATGGGGATATGGCATTGATATCAAGCGCCTCTCAAATTTATAATTTTCAATTTCCTGGGCAGCTGCCACTGCGTTTTCAAGAGTTACACAAACCGGTGTTTGTGCTACAGAAATGCAATCCCGCTCAGAACTGAGCTGGTACATTAAATTCAATACATCCATTTGTCGGAGAAGAGATGCTTCCGGATTGGTAAAAATATCGTAGATTGCCGGCGCCTGCGGCAGCCCTGCCAGAAAAGACGCTTTTGCCAGACCTAATTGGTCAGCAGTCGTATTGAAATAGGTCTCAGCGGCAGCTTCTATTCCATACGCCAGATTTCCATAATTATTCTCGTTCAAATAGAGTTCTAAGATCTCATTCTTGCTGTATTTTCGTGTGATCTCAGCTGCTAAAACGATCTCGCGCGCCTTCCTTCGGGTGGTAATTTGCGCACGTTCCTCTGGTGATAAGAGCAGAGTTCTCGCAAGTTGTTGGGTGATCGTTGAGGCACCTGATACCACTTCTCCGCTGGTGTAATTCTGCCACAACGCCCGCAGAATCCCCCAAGGATCAAATCCGGGATTGGTGTAAAAGTCTTTATCCTCGGTAGCAATTGTCGCTGCGATCAAATAAGGTGACATTTCTTCGACTGTAATATATGTCCGTCTGCCTGCGTTAGGATCAAGGATCTCATAGATCAGATTTCCTTCACGATCATAAATGCGTGTGGTTTCAAATTTAGATGCGTATGCTTGCAGGTCATCCACACTCGGCAAATCTGCAGCGATCCTAAAATACTGAAAAATGAGAAAAGAAAGGACGATAATGGATAGAATTATTCCAAAAAAAATTGTGCCCAAAGCACCATAAATGAGACATCCCTTGGGATCCTTTTTTAAAAAGCCGAAAAGATTCTCTCTCGGTGGAAAGATTGGCGGTTTTTCTCCATTTCCTCTTGAGACAAGTTCCTTTATCTTTACCACTGCATCTTTCCACACGGCTTTTAACCAAGAAAAAATCTTTTTAGATATTGCCAATTGTTTTTCAGTTAATAAATCTGGATTTTCGATCGGAATATCTTCCTGATAGGGAGTTTTACCTTCCGTGGAAATCTGTTTTGTTGCTTTAAAATTCTGGCCTTCAATTTGATGCTCAGATGCGTTACCGCTCGCCTTATGCGATGTGCTCACATCCTGAATTATCTGCTCTTTTGGTTTTCTAGAAGATAAAATTTGCCGTAGTTTTTCGCTGGCTGTTTCTTTAGAATTTTCCTTGCTGGGATTATCTGGGTCAGTAGAATGATTCATGTTTCTTTAAAACTTTCAACTTGATAAGTAAATACTTGAATTTTTTGTGTTTTCCATAAGGTGGGTACAGATCCCATTTTCACACACAGCTGGGAAAGAAATTGTTCTGGGTTAGGCACTTTTTCCCAGACCTGAGGTAAAAATGTTGCCCGTCTACTATTAGCTTTTATTAGAACCCCATCCACATTCACACGCAGTTTGCTAGTCAGGTCTTCGGGGGTGGAATAATCCAATTTTTGCATTGGTGTTAGATGGGATATCTCAATCTCAATTTGCTGAATTTCTTCTTTCCTAACGGGAGGAAAACGATAATCTTCTAACGCTGCCGCAACAGCATGTTCCTGGACATCAAGAATAAATGGTTGATATGCTTCTATGGCACCAATACACCCTCGTAATTGTTCATTTTTTGTCAGGGTCACAAAAGAAGCACCGGGTGCTCTCAGGACCACAGAATAATTTTCAAGTTCAATTTGATCTAACCGCTTATTAATCACCATCCCGGAAATTGCTTCCCGTGCAATTTTTAGCGAGATCTCTTTATCAGTTTCATTGAGATGATCACCCGCACTCATTATTGGTTTTTGATCTCTATTCATATCCATCATATTTTCAAACTATGGTTCAATTATAATTCTATCTAATCTTATTTAATCGAAATTATACAGCTGATTTGGCTAATTTCTTGCAACTTTAATCTTAGAATAAACTATGGATACAAAACAAGAAGACGAACAAGTTGGGAATACCCCGACAGAAAACATCGAAACCCTTGAGGAACAGGGCAAAAAAGAAGGTTTTACTGTTTCTCGCGGGGTACAAACTGTGGTGAGCACTGCTGTCATTGTTGCCACATTATTCACGCTTTGGAACCCCCGCAAGATTTTCGGAACCCCGAATATTTATGATCTTTTTCAGTCTGAAGCAGCAATCGAAACCGCCGTCAGCGGTCTGGAAGTGGATGATGGTGCCATACAAATTGGTATTTTAGCTGGACATTGGGAAAATTCAACTGGTGAAGTTTGCGCTGATGGCACCATTGAAGCGGATATAAATTTCAATATTGCCAATCGGGTGAAAGTTGACCTGGAAGGAAGAAAATTCCAGGTGGATCTATTTCCTGAATTTGATCTGGATCTTCTAAATTACGATGCAGATGCATTGGTCGCCATATATTCTGGTTCCTGCCTCCAAAACCCGCTTCCCCCCAGTGGTTTTAAAATTGGGACGAGTTTAACCGCAGAAAATCCGGACATGGTGAATGAGTTGGCGGTCTGTCTAGCTGAAAATTATCAGGAATCAACCCGTCTTCTTTTCACATATGAGGTCATTAATCCTGACCATCCGTCATATCATATTTTCCGCGATATCCACCCAAATACCCCGGCAGTATTAATTGAGATCGGGATGTTATCCACCGATCGTGATCTGATTGAAAATAGACCGACTTCAATAGTAGAAGGAATCACAGCAGGTATTGAATGCTTCTTAGAAAGCAATGCGAGCAATACAAAATGAACAAGAAAACCCATGAAAAAGCGCTGCTTTCGCTAGATAAAGCCAGAACAGCTCTCCATGATCATGACGTAGAAACTGCTCGTGAACACGCTCTGATCGCTATCAAGCAAGAAGCAGACCTTGAGGAGGCATGGCTCATTCTATCCTCGATCAGCGATCCTAAAGACAGCATCGAGTACCTTAACCGCGCGCTGGAGATCAATCCCCAGAGTCAAAAGGCACGTAAAGGGATGCGCTGGGCAGTCAACCGATTGCGAAAAGATCAACAAGAGGCAGTGAATCAAAAAAAATTACCACCAAAAAATAATAAGGAACAAGGAAAATTTAGTAACCGATGGGCAATATCCTTATTTCTCAGCATCACTGCTATTGGGAGCGTTTTGATATTCTGGTTTGGGTTGCCCACGCTCCAAGCACAAGCATCTGTTCAAAAAGAACCGCGCCCGGAAGACGCCTTACCAAAGCCCACCCTTACACCAACGGTCACCCCCACACCAACACAAACACCCACTCCAACACCTACTCTGACGCCCACACCAACAGCAACTGCAGATACAGATTTCTCTTCTTATTATTATCACTCCTGGGATATCCCAGAAGAAGTTTCGGGATCAAATGATTTTTGGATTGAAATTGATCTCGGTGCTCAGATGCTGTACGCATATCGCGGAAGCCAGATCTTAGGTTCTTTTTACATATCCTCTGGAACCAGCAGCCATCCAACTGTGACAGGTACATATAAGATATACGCAAAACATCCTACTTATACAATGATCGGACCAGGATATAACCTACCTGATGTGCCGTACTCAATGTTCTTTTATAAAGGATATAGTATTCACGGCACCTACTGGCATAGTAATTTCGGAACTCCCATGAGCCACGGTTGTGTGAACATGAACACTAATGATGCCGCCTGGGTATATAACCAATCAACCATCGGAACCTATGTTTTTGTTCATAATTAGAAACAAGCATATAATAAAAGAATATGGTTTCGAGAAGAGATTTCCTCAGAGAATCCGCCTTATCCGCATTTAGCTTGCCGCTGCTTTGCGCTAATTTTTCAAATCAACAATTATCTTCTTCCATCACAGACTCTGGTTCCGAAATACTCGGTCGAGTTCTGTTTGATGGAACACCCACTTTTGTTGAACCCGATGATAGAAGCGCATCAAATGGTACACATAATTTCAATGATGTACTCTCCCTGGCTCAACCGATCAAAGGATATTCACAACTATCAAAAAATGATATTTGGTTTGGAATGGATCAAAACGCCTTTATTCATTCGCAAAATATCCAACTCGTTCAAAATAATCTGAATGAACCGCACGAAGATGTCAGCACTTCGGGACAGCTCGCAGAAATAACAGTACCTTTCAGCGAGGCATGGCCTGGAGACAGGCAAAACACCCGTCCTCATCAAAATTTTTATTATGGGTCAACACATTGGATACACGGATTAGGAAAAGATTCAGATAATAATTTGTACTATTTAGTGATCGAAGACCGATGGGGAGAATCTTATTACGTGAACGCTGCCCATATGCGGATCATCGAAAATCAAGAATTAAGCCCTTCCGCCCCAGATGTTGATCCTGAAATAAAACATATCCTGGTTGATACAAAGAACCAACTTCTCACCGCCTATGAAGATGATTCCCCTGTCCTGATCACAGCAATTTCTACAGGCGTGTTGTCGAAAGACGCAAATTTTATCACTCCGCTTGGTGAATATACGGTCAACTACAAACGTCCATCCAGGCACATGGTACATTCAGACAAAATCGGCATTAATGATGGTGAGCTATATGGCGTTCCATGGGTGTCATACTTTACTGACAGCGGTATCGCGTTTCATGGGACTTATTGGCATAATGATTTCACCCAGCCTCACAGCCATGGTTGCATTAATATGCCTATCTATGCTGCTCATTGGATCTACTTATGGACAGATCCTGTCGTTCCTCCCCGTGAAAAAAAATATGTCTCGAAGTACGGTACTCGAGTTGAAGTGATCTAAATTTTATAGAAAACGTTAAGAAGCAATCTATTTTAATAATATTAAAATAAACTCAATTATGACAATAAAAGCTGTTTTTCAAGGATTAGTCTTTGATGAGAATGATCAGCAATTAGGGACAACTTTTGTTGGTAATGAAGCATGTTATGTGATCGACGATGATGGGTTCCTTCGCCATATACCTGCCGAGAATATTGACAAACAAGTGGTTGATGCGATTCGCAGCCAGGTTGATGATAATAAAGATCTGATAGCAGAACAAACCATAAAAATGATCGGGAACGTTGATATTTTTACGCACGCGATCATACAAAATCAATTAGCAAATTTAGATGATCAATTTGAGCACCTTCTCAATACCGGAATTCCTGAAGATGGCCTTTTGTATTTGGGTATGCTTGGTTTTAAAATTATCGTGAACTTTCATGGGGATGTCATCCGTGTTGAGCAGCCAACTGCCCCGCCTGTGGATGATGAAGAATAGGCGCATAATATATAGTACTTACGGAGATTAAAAAATGATGGCTTCACAATTCGTCATAAACGTCAACGAGATTGATTTTGAATATGAAGTGGTCGCATTCTCAAAAAACAAACCTGTTATGGTCGATTTTTGGGCAGAGTGGTGCCGTCCCTGTAAGACATTAAGTCCCATACTCGAGAAAATAGTGAATGAAGCCAACGGCAGAATACGTCTTGCAAAGGTCAATATTGACATGAATCCAAATTTGGCGGTGCAGTACAATGTCCGTAGTATCCCGACCGTGAAAGCATTTATTGATGGGCAGGTCACAACTGAGTTTGTGGGCGTCCAACCCGAAGGACGATTGAGGGAATTAATAAAGAATCTAACCCCACCCAGCCCTATTGACCTGGATCTATCAAAGGCACAAAACCTCCTTTTATCCCAGGATTGGCAGGAAGCAGAACCGATCCTCCGGAAGGTGCTTTCGGAAAAGGTCGATTCTCCAGCAGCGCTGCTGGGTCTGGCAAAATCATTATTAGCCCAGGATAAACCAGCCGAAGCCCTGGAAATTTTGGAAACAATCCCCGCTGCTCGCGAGATCAACCAGGCAGAATTACTAAAACCCTACGCACAAGTCTTGATCGATTTTCATAATGAAAAACTGCCAAACGATAATGACCTTGACGCAATTTTTTATAATAGCATTCGTTTGTCCAGCCAGACAAAATATCCTATTGCTCTGGATGGATTATTGGACATCCTGCGCCAGGACAAGAACTATCAAAACAAGATCGCGCAGCAGATCGTCTTAGGGATCCTGGAAATTTTGGGTGAGGATTACCCAGACACCCGCGCGTATAGAGCAGAACTCGCATCGGTACTTTTCTAAATTCTTACCTTAGCGATAGATAATTCACAGATTCAATGTGATAGGTTTGGGGAAACATATCTACAAGGATCGAGCGCTCAAGCGAGTACCCAGATCGCATCAGACGGTTCACGTCTCTGGCAAGTGTAGCCGGGTTACAAGACACATAGATAATGATCGGTGGTTTTTTCTCAACTAACGCGTCTAATGCAAAACGGTCAATTCCCTTTCTGGGGGGATCGACCACTACGCAGTCCGGTTTGATATCCAATCCAGGTAACATCTTTTCAACAGTCCCTTCATAAAGCGAGATGTGCTCATAACGGTCTAAATTTTCAGCGAAATCTTCGCACGCAGAAATTGAGGCTTCAATACCAATTATTTGATCAAAAGCGTCGGCAAGATATGAGGTGAATAACCCCACCCCGCAATATAGGTCTAAAAGGGTTCCCTGCAATCCCTTTGCCATCTCGAGAACACAATCAACCAATACTTTCGCGCCGGAAAAATTCGTTTGGAAGAAAGATCCTGCGGATACACGGAAATCCTTACCATCTAAAGACAACACCAAATGGTCATCGCCTGAGATAACAATCTGCTCATCAGAGCTGGAATGAACAGTTGATATTGAAGATGTGATCTCTATATCAGGGATGACTGCTTGAGTCCCTTCTAATTTCAATAGCACGTCATTCCCTTCGTTCTGCCGGATCTCAATGCGCTTGATCTGATTTTCTTTTTCAAACGTCAATAGCGGCCAGATCTTAGCTATCTCTTCCATCGGTAATAAACATTCTTCCACTTTGAAAGCGTTCGACTTCGATGCGTCGATGAATGCCAATTCCCCTTGTGGTGTCAGGTGAAATTGAAGAGAATTACGGTAATTCCATTGATGATCGCAGTGAATGATCTTTTCAACGGTTGGATCCTCTATTCCTCCCATCCGCTGCAGTTGTTCACGGAATATTTCGCGCTTATAAGTTAATTGCAGGTCATAAGGAATGTGCTGATAATGACAGCCCCCACATCTTCCGTAATGCTTACAGGATGGCGCAATGCGGTCGTTGCTCGCCTTTATCACCTCGATCAATTCACCATAGGCAAACCGTTTTTTGTCTTCCCTGATCTTAATGCGCACCTCTTCACCCGGAAGAACAAAGGGAACAAAAACTGCCTTGCCATCCTGAAGACGTCCCAATCCATACCCCTCATATACCAATGCGTTTATTTCAATGATGTGTTCCATATAATAAGTACGCCTTAAGGTTGACTTACAATTAAGTTATCAAATGAAACGATATTTCCACTGATTTCATACGTCCCAGCAAAAAATCCAAAATCCCCGGATTTGAAAGACTGATCCGATACTTCTCCCAAAATCTTTCCATTGACAGCAAAACTTAGGGTATCCCCGATACAGGCCGCTTTGAATTGGGCGTCCTTTAGGTTTATAAGCATGTCTGATAATGTGAAATCGATCAATGGATACCAATCGCCTCGAAAAAGCTTATAGATCGCGTAATAGCTATCCTGCGTGACCTCGAACATGTACAAATTGTTGTCATCCTGGTAACGGCAGATCACCCCAAAATCCCCATCACTTGATGATCGCTCGACACGACCATCAATTTGGATAATCATATCTTTGATATTTTTTCCACCAGTTACCCACCGATATTGATTATCATTATTTATTTCAAGAGCTGAATTCAAGTCTCAAGTGCAACCGTGATTTTTTAAGAATACCACAGGTGATGTGAAAGACAGACATTTCCTGGGTCTTGTATTCAATCGATTTTCAGCAAATTGAATGTCCGCAT
>JAUSPC010000198.1 GCA_030655835.1 Pelolinea sp. | reverse complement strand
TCAGAAGCCCACATTGCAGGGGTGCGGTTTATTCTCAACCGGATAAACAGTAAAAGTGAAGAAGATATCTTAAGAAAGTCATTATTAGACAAGGAAATTCAACCGAGTTTAGTCATTCACTATAGCCCTTCTATTTCAAGCGCATGGCTAAAAGGTATCCCCATACAAGTGGAAAAAACCCACCCGGAAATTCAAGGCTTTATAGATCAATTAGAGGGTGACATGGAATCATATTACAGGGAATCGGTGTAAAACGCGATGGCTATACGTGAGATTCTTATTTATCCACAACATAAATCAGAATTACGCCGAAAGAGCGCCCCTGTTATAAAAATAGACCGGGAGATTTTCCTTCTCATCCAGGATTTAAAAGACACATTATCGGAAAGTAAAGATGGCGTCGGTTTGGCGTCTCCGCAGATCAATATCCATCGGCGTGTAATAGTCGTTCGTTTAGGAAATGAATCTGACGGTGAGCGGCAGACAGATTTTCCGATAGCATTGATAAATCCACAAATTATTGAATCGAGCGATGAGCGCAAGGATTTCGATGGCTGCCTTAGCTTTCCTGGTTTGTTCGGTAAAACCATCAGGCTGCATTATCTACAGGTAAAAGGGCTGGATCCAAAAGGAAAACCGTTCAACAGCGTCTTTGAAGGTTTCAATGCAGTAGTTGTCCATCACGAAATAGACCACCTGGATGGTGTGTTGTTTATTGATCGAATTGAAAGCGTTAATGATTTGTATATAATTCGCGAAAATGAGCGCAGTGAAATGGCGAAAGTTCCATACACCGATATTTTGAGCGGGTACGAAGGCTGGGATAGTCCCAACACTTTCATTAGCCGTAAAGTAGCATGAAGACCTCATTGGATTGTATTCCCTGCATTTTGCGCCAGACCCTGGATGTAGCCAGGCTGGTGTCCAAGGATCCCGCTGTTCATGAAAATATCCTACGTGATGTTCTTGGTTGGGCTGGAGAAATGGAGTTAAATCAATCGCCTCCTGCAATGGCGCAACGTATCTACCGGAGATTGCGCGAGATAACCGGGGTGGATGATCCTTACCGTGAGACGAAAGATCGGCAGAATTTTATGGCCATGGAAATAATCCCTGCTCTCAGATCTGAGATTGAATCTGCCAGCAATCCTCTATTGATGGCAGTCCGTTTAGCGATTGCAGGAAATATTATTGATGTGGGAGCGAATGGAAATCTCACAGAAACTGATATGCGCCAGGCTGTAAACCAAGCTTTGACAGAACCGTTTTTCGGAGAACAGGACAGTTTTCGTCAGGAAATTGCCAAAGCAAAATCCGTCTTGTATCTTGCTGATAATGCTGGCGAAATTGCCTTTGACCGACTGCTTATCGAAAAACTATCTCCAGAGCTAGTGACGCTTGTCGTGCGAGGCGCTCCTGTAATCAACGATGCCACATTGGCCGATGCTCAGGCAGTGGGGCTGGATAAAATTGTCGAAGTTATCGACAATGGTTCGGATGCTCCGGGGACTATTTTAAGTGATTGTAGTCAGGAATTCCAGCATCGCTATACCGATGCTGACTTGATCATCGCCAAGGGGCAGGGTAATTTTGAAACTCTCAACAATGAACCTGGAAATCTATTTTTCTTATTCAAGGTCAAATGTCCTTTGGTTGCAGATCTCGTTAAACAACCAATAGGGACACAAATGTTAGTGAAACCCAGATCAGGCAAAAATGAACTCGCAAATAAATAACATTGGTGAATCCATCAAAAGAATTCTGGAATTGATTCCCCCAGGTGTTTTGTTGCTGGTAGCGGCCAAGACACGTACTTTGGAAGAAGTTGAAGCAGCCATTCAAGCTGGCGTGACAGATTTTGGTTACAACTATGTGCAAGAGGCATTACCGATCATTCAGACAATTGGCAACCGGGCAAAATGGCATATGATCGGTCACTTGCAACAAAATAAAGCGAAAATAGCCGTGGAAAATTTCGACATGATAGAAACAGTTGATTCATGGCACCTTGCCCAAACTTTAGACCGTTATTGTACAAATATTCAGAAAAAGATGCCGGTCTTGGTGGAGGTCAACAGCGGCCATGAAGCAAACAAAACCGGCGTCCTTCCGGAGGCAGTGGATGAACTTGTTATTCAGATGAGCACATTAAAGTGTTTATGCGTACAAGGCTTAATGACGATGGGACCGCGCTTTGGTGACCCGGAGGAAAGCCGACCATATTTCAAGGCAACCTGCGAGATTTTCGAGCGCATTGCTGCCAAGAATTTGCCAAACATTACAATGCAATTTTTATCAATGGGCATGAGCAACAGCTATCAAATTGCCATTGAAGAGGGTGCAAATATTGTCCGGATTGGCACCAAATTATTTGGTAAGCGGTAGTTAAAAGGGAAAAATATGAAATATGTATTTGGTCCGGTACCTTCAAGACGATTGGGACAGTCATTAGGAATTGATCCTGTCCCACCAATAGGAATGCTGAAATCGAGACTAAGCAAATTATCCTAGTCAGGGGAAAAGTATAATCGCGAAAGAAATGATACACAAAGATTATTTAATACAACACAGGTATTGGGCTATAAATTAATGACGCACCAAGGGGTCGCTCAATGCCCGTTAAGGCAAACATGTGACTGAATGAAGTTCCCCCAGGGAAAATCTACTGATTAAGAGTTATCAGTGATTCACTCTATTGCGTATATAGTGTCTATTGTGTCTGCAGGGTGGCAAAAGCAGGGGTAAAACTGCTTATTGTGTTGATTGCCTGCCTGCACCCTTTGGGCGCCGCCTTTAGGTGGTTTCCATAGTATCACCCGAAATGAGGAAAGGCGGCTCCGCTAGAACCCATCCATAGCATCTGTTACCAA
This sequence comes from Pelolinea sp., assembly GCA_030655835.1. Lineage (GTDB taxonomy): Bacteria > Chloroflexota > Anaerolineae > Anaerolineales > Anaerolineaceae > Pelolinea. The sequence goes on along the minus strand of JAUSPC010000198.1, from coordinate 14,930 downwards.
ACCCAGCATTAAAATTTGAGGGGTTAACAAATGATTTGATTAATCAACCTCGTAAATGCCTGTGCTTTGGAGCGCCAGCTATGGTATTCTTAACAAATCATTTCAACGATTAGCTTTTGAATGCAGCTCAGGCGATATTTACGTAATATTGGAATTTTAAATAGTCCCATCAGAAATATTTGGATTAAGAAATAATTATCATAGAGGAATCAATATGAAAATCATCAAAGACCTCATCCTAAACCAGGGTACCAACCTGGGTAACGGCATCCTTAAGGTAGATTCTTTCATCAATCACCAGGTAGACCCGCGCCTGATGGAGCAGTGCGGGCAGGAGTTCGCACGGCGCTTTGCGCCGGTGAAGCCCTCACGTGTATTAACTGCAGAGATCTCGGGCATCGCCCCAGCGCTGATGACCGCGCGCGCACTAGAGATCCCGGTAGTATTCGCTCGCAAGAGTAAGCCCATCACTATGCCCGATCAGGTCTACCTGACCGTAGCACCCTCACACACTAAGGGTGTTCTGGTTGAACTAATCGTCTCGCCCGAGTACCTGGGACACGGTGAGCGTGTTCTGATCATTGACGACTTCCTGGCAAGCGGTGCCACCATTAACGGGTTGGTGCGCCTGACCCAGACGGCCGGTGCGACATTAGTGGGCATCGGCGCGTTGATCGAGAAGGAATTTGAGGACGGCCGCAAGCGGCTCGCTTCCCTCAATATACCGATTGAGTCGCTGGTGTGCATTACCTCAATGGAAAATGGGCAGATAATATTTAAGGATGATTGACCGCACCCAGGTCACCAAAGCAAATAGCATTAATCATGATCTTTGTATCCCACGTTTTTTCGGTGAAAAAATATGAGCATAGCAATCCTTGATTATGGTTCTCAATACACACAGTTGATCGCGCGGCGGGTACGCGAGCTGCGGGTTTACTGCGAACTGTTCCCCTGGGATGCACCCGGGCAGGATGTGCTGGCAATAGCACCCCAGGGTTTGATCCTCTCTGGCGGACCGGCTTCAGTCTATGAAAACAGCGCGCCTTTCCTGCCGCCATACATACTCGAGAGCAAGCTGCCGCTGATGGGCATCTGCTACGGGATGCAGCTGCTGGTGCAGGAACTTGGCGGCAAGGTAGCGCTTTCTAACCAGCGCGAATATGGGCTGTCCGAGATCACGGCCAGCACTGGCAACCCCATCCTGCCGCCAGGAACGCACCAGGTTTGGATGTCGCATGGCGACTGGGTGGAAACACTCCCGTCTGGCTTCACCTCACTGGCAGCCAGCAGCAGCTGCCCCATCGCCGCCATAGGCGACAGCAAGCGCCGTATCTACGGGCTGCAGTTTCACCCCGAGGTGCAGCACACACCCGGCGGTTTAGGAATGCTGCAGCGCTTTGTAGTTGATATCTGCGGCGCACCAGCCGATTGGACGCCGCAGTCCATCATCCAGAGTGCGGTAAAAAAGATACGTCAGCAGGCAGGCAGGCAGAACGTCTTAGCGGCAGTCAGCGGAGGTGTGGATTCCAGTGTAGCTGCTGCTCTGGTGCATAAGGCGCTTGGGGCGCAGCTCAGCGCAGTATTCGTTGATAACGGCCTGCTGCGCCAGGGCGAGCGAGATCAGGTTGAGGCAGCCCTGCACGCCCGGTTGGGTCCTGAGCTGCACGTGGTGGATGCCAGACAAACCTTCCTTTCCGCCCTGCATAACATTAATGATCCAGAACAAAAACGCAGTATTATCGGCGAAACATTTATCCGCGTCTTTGAAGCCCAGGCCAAGAAACTGGGGAAGCCGCGTTTCCTGGTACAAGGCACTATTTACCCGGACGTTGTCGAATCACGCGCTCCGGAGCGTGCCCAGGCACAGCGAATCAAGACCCATCACAATGTGGGCGGTTTGCCTGAGCATATGGATTTTGAATTGATTGAACCTCTGCGGTATCTTTTCAAAGATGAGGTGCGCGCGGTAGGCGAAGCGCTGGGTTTACCCGAGGAGTTGGTCTGGCGGCAGCCCTTCCCTGGCCCCGGGCTGGCAGTGCGCTGTCTGGGTAGTGTTACTGAACAGCGCTTAACAAAACTGCGTGCCGCGGATTCTATTTTCCGCCAGGAATTGATTGCGGCTGGTTTACTCAACCGCCATCTTCATAATGGGCAGGGCATCGCGCAGGCATTTGCCGTGCTGCTGCCCGTCCGTTCGGTAGGCGTGATGGGCGACCAGCGAACCTATCAGGAAGCGATCGCCCTGCGCGCTGTGACCAGCCAGGACTTCATGACCGCCGACTGGGCCCGCCTGCCGCAGGAATTGCTGGCAAGCGCCGCCAACCGCATCGTCAATGAGGTAGCGGGCGTCAACCGCGTTGTATATGATATCACCAGCAAACCCCCCGCCACCATTGAATGGGAATAGGTGATTTTCTCTGCCATTTTATTTGTCATCGTGAGGAGCGCGCGGCATGGCGATCTCTTTCTAAAAAGAACATTTTCCCTTACCTCATCCCATAGGCCCATTGCATCCAACCCTGAAAAAGCGGCTCAAATTGGTTAATAAACCTGTTGATTAAGAGTTAGTTTCCGATCTGTTCATAGCGTGTTATAGCGCCCATTGTGTCTATGCAGTACACAAAAATGGGATAAAACCACCCACTGTGTCTACTTTGCTTCATTCCAATTGCACTTGGATTGGGCTCGGAATAGGGAAGACGATTCTAAAAAAAGAATTCCCTTAATCTTAATTCATGTTTATCAAAAGACCAGGGATGCTTTAATAGTATTACCCGAAAAAGGAGGGGAGACTCTTAGATATTCAAATCATCCAGAAAGAAAAAAGAGCCCGTGAAAGGGCTCTAAAAACAATCTTTAAATCTTTCTTTTTCAGATCTTTCTAAATACCTAGCATCAGTGTTGAATTTGTAATGACAATTAACCAGCATAACGCAGAAACGCCAATTGTTACAGGATAGTACACATTGTTTTTCACCATAGATATATTAACATCCTTGAGGAAAAATAATATTGGTGCCATTATCCCGCCAATTACCGCGGCTAAAAGCCCGCTGGAGAGAATCTGCGGGATGAATACAACCAGGTTTTGAACAAAAAATCCTGCAGAAGAGAACACAGGAGTTAATATTTGTGTGATCAAGTAACCCACCACATAAATACCATAGGAAGTAACGATACCCAGGCTGCTTCTGGTTGTCAGGGTGGAGAATTCATCAAGAGCTAGAGGCACCCCATACCAAATTATTTCAAACAACAGCCCCTCTGCCATGATGGCAATCGCTGAACATAAATGGCAGCCTCCAAAAGGATTAAAAAGCCGTAACGCTCCAGCCACCAGCCCCATCACAAACTGCATCCCCTGCATCTTATAGAACATCCGGCTGGCTGCCATCAAACCGAATGCGAACACACCGGTCATGATAGCCCCAGCTGGTAGGTTAGCGTCACGGAGCATAGAACCGATGATACATTCCGAGAATCCCCACAGCGATCCGAATACAAGAATTCCAGCGAACAGTTTCCTTTTTTCCATTTTTTATTCCACCTTTATCACTACAATTTCTTTTACTCTAAACGCCTTTGGCAAATCAGAAAATATCGATTCCCTGTTTCTGGTTAAAATACCATTCCTCATATTTTCCCAATTCACCGTTTTTTGATATCCGTCCGCGCCGATAATTGTGTATTCAAACATTTCAGGATTTGTCATGCCAATTTCTTCGATCAGATTATCAAGTGCAATGCCGCTTTCTGCCTCGATGGATTTTTCTTTAGCAATATTAAACAATTGATCGATAGTGAATTCATCGCCATTGACAATAATATGCGTTGAATCAATTCTTTCTGAATTCACATAAATAGAAGAGCCAATCCCGACAAGTAAGATGATTACTGCAATAATCTGTAAGTATTTGGAATTTCTCATGGGTTTCCCTTCAATGATCATCAAAACAGGAATTCTGTCCCTGTTAATTTGGATTTATTATATCAAACTAATTTACAAAAAAAATGACAGGGCAGATTATGTTATACTTTAGTTGTTAAGCATCTTCGAGTCCTGCGGCCTAAAACAAAATGTCATGGCTGCCCGACCGACAGGGTGCCGGTGGAAACGCCTGTGCCTCCCGTATTGGAAAGGGGATGTGCTGTCTGCCAATCAATTTGGCGATTAAGCAGCCCTCTCCGGTTGCTTTTTGTTTATCCATGCGATCGTAACGAGAAGGCAGTTTAATAAGAATGGTTATCGGTCCGTTCACATCCACTGATTAGCGGATGTTTGTTTGGCGGAAAAAAATTCATTGATTTAAGGAGAGAGAAATGAAAAAATTTGTTCAGGTTCTTGGGTTCGTATTGATCGCGGCGCTGGTTGTTTCCTGCGCGCCATCAACTGTGAGCACCCCTGCGGCAGAAGTTGCTGTGGACGTGGCTCTGAAACTGAGTGGCCTTGTTGACAAGGGCTGGTCAGTGGAAGATCTAAAAGTCCTGCCGATGACCGACGCTGACTATACAAACAAGGATGGTGAAACCACAACCTACAACGGCGTTGGCTTCGCTGACCTTTTCGAGGAGGCGGGTATTGGAAAATATTCAACCGTTATCCTCATCGCAGCGGATGATTATGCCATCGAGATTGACCAGAAAACACTTGAGGCCTGTGATACCTGCATCATCGCAATAGGAGAAGATGGCACTTTAAGGTCTGTCATGCCGGATATGCAAGGCATGTTTCAGGTAAAAGATCTGGTAGCGTTAGAAGTGAAGTAAAGTAAAAAGACAATAATACACGGGCAGCGATGAACCGCCCGTACATCATTACGTAGGTTTGATACGATTGGGTTTTACATTAGAATCCTTCCCATCACATTTGAAGGGATCATCGGAATATTCAAATAAGCAACCTGATTTTTCAAAAATGGAATGTTTTTAGACTAAAATTGTTATCTATGCCCCTGTTAATATAAAACACCACTCACTTATGATATGGCGGTATCGTGTAGACATATCACTTATTCTTCGAAGCCAGAAGGTCTATGGAGGGTGTTGAAAAAGTCACATTAATGAGCAAATGCAACATATTTTTATGTAAAAGCCACTATATACGGCAGCAAAATGAGATTTTTCTCTTCATTAAACTTGTTTTTCAACACCCTCTCTATGTTTACTTTAATTGGAATTACCAACAATCTAAAATAAACCTAAGTCAATTTATCACTAAACATGGGTTTAATCTAAAATGACGCACCAGGGCTTTCAATTCTCCATTGGAGAGTTGAAAGGTCTTTTCCCCTGCGACCAAAAGGAGTCCCCAAAAGGGAAACCATCTGATTAAGAGTTTTCCTCGATTCACTCTATCCTGTATATAGTGTCTATTGTGTCTGCAGGGTGGCAAAAGCAGGAGTAAAACTGTCTATTGTGTTGATTGCCTGCCCGCACCCTTTGGGCGCCACCTTTAGGTGGTTTCCACAGTATCACCACGGTTGCACCAATCAGAGGGAAGGCGGCTCAGATGATCATACGCAAAGTTATTTTCAATAAAAAAATTCTAATTAGAATCTGAACAGATAAATGCATGCTCACTTTTTAACCAGTTTCAAATCAACCTGCTTCCAAAAATCCTGAAATTTTTCTACTCTCTTTTTCTGATCTTGACTAAGAAGAAATGGGGCAACATCTTCGGCAAGTTGCTTAAAATCAAAATTCTTAATCCGTTCTAAGTATTCAAATCTCAATTGTTCACTTGTATCGATACCCATCTTTAATTTAATAAAACCGTGATCCGGATTTGTTTTTGAGAATAAGTAAGTTATATCGTAAAAGTCTCTCCCTTTTGGGTGCTTTCTGTTTATTGAAGCAAAGATCTTTTGAGAAAGCAAGATACTCAACGGCGCCACACGAATTTCAGAAAAAACATCAAACTTGTTTATTATCTTTATATCTGGCTGATATTCATATCCTTGAGCTATTGTGTCTAACTTTATAAGTAAATTTTGTTGCTGAATATTAGATAGACCTTGTTCAAATAAAAGTCCTGGGAACTTTATTCTACAATGACAGGCTCCTTTTTCGACTTTTGTTAACGCTGCTTCGAATCCCTCAAGTTCTAATTGATGTTGAACTCTTTGAGTTATCAAGTCAAATTCATTCCAGCTTAATCCAAAATTATCAAGGTCAATATCTTCTGAAAATCGATTATTTCCATAGACTATTCGTAGGGTAGTTCCACCTATAAAAGTAATCTTTCTGGCTAGTTTGCTCTCAAATAGCGCCTGCAATATTTTATATTGCAGATACTCGCGAAACAAACTTCGTTCAAAAACATGCAGATATTTAGGATATGCTTCTTTAATTTGCTGGAAATCAAGCATGAATATACTCCAATAATCTTTGTAATCGATATTCCAGTGCTTTATTATTAAATATCACTAGATAGTTCTCTAATAGTTGATTATCAATTTGCTTTAATATTTGGTCTTTATTCCAACGTAAACTTTCAAAATCTTCACTAGAATTTACTTCTGTATTCAAATAAAGATAATCAAGAATAGCCTTTTCTATCATAGCGATCTTATACTTAATATTCTTGCGTACTTCTATTACCTTATAACCAAACATAAAGGTTGCCTTTATACTTTGGTAACTCAATACTCCCCAAGTACTTTGAAACTGCTTAGTCTTTCTGGAACTGATGCTAGTTACGCCTAACACAGTTTCCGGGATTATTTGATACTTCTCTAAAGCTGATTCAAGACTAATATAGGAAGGTTCATATATTTTATTGGCCATCATATATAAAAATCCTTCATCCACCAGCTGATCTGATAAATAATAATAGCGTCCTGCAAAAGGCTTAATATATTCCTTGCTTTGCCAATAACTCAATTGTTCTCTATGAAAATAAGGTGCAAACTTGCGAATATCATTGAGATTAAATGCTGGTAAATCCTTAACCTGGGATTCGAATTCTCTAATCTTCATAACTGTTTCCTAATGTTAATATATTTATTAACAATTGGAATTATATTATACAAATTTGTGTATTTTGTCAAGGTAGTTTATAAGAGTTTGTTGAAAAACACCCTTTTATTAAATAATTGTTTAGGATTATCCCTGTGGAGGGAAAATGAAGAGTGAATCATGTTCGTATTTTTCTTGTTTTTTGGAAGGCGCGGTAAAATTAGAGAAGTAAATTTGTCTGTAAAGTTTATCATGGAAGGATTTGCCAATGAGCCGCGAATGGCAAAAGGTAAACTGAGATATCACAAGGAGAAAAATATATGGTCAAGCAAGCAATTATAGCCATTCTTATCGGCTATGCCTTCGGATGTATCCAATCCGCATACTTTATCAGCAAAATGGTTGGGAAAATAGATATTCGCGAACACGGCTCTGGCAATGCGGGAGCCTCGAATATCACAGCCATTATGGGGTGGAAATATGGCTTCATTGTCGGCCTGGTAGATTTTCTCAAAGGAATGTTCGCTGTTTTGGTTGTTAAGTGGATCTATCCTGAAAGCCCTGATTTAGCTTATCTCTCCGGCATAATGGCAATCATTGGACACATCTTCCCTTTTTATATGAAATTTCGAGGAGGAAAAGGGGTAGCCGCTCTGGTAGGAATGATGTTTGGAGTAAACTGGAAACTGGGAATACTTTTCGCGCTTCTGGTGGCTATTCCTGCGCTGCTGACTGATTATATTGTTTCTGGTTCATTCACAACTTTTATCGCGTTACCTATTGTGACTTATAAATTAGGATATCCGATTGTCTTCACCCTCATCAGCATTTACCTGACCATTCTCTGTTTTTACCTGCATCGCGCCAATATTCAGCGGATTATCAATAAAGAAGAGCTTAAAATCAGTACGGTTATAAAAAGGAAGTAAGTTCATCTCACAAGGAATTCCTCATAAGCGAATATCAATACCAGCAATGAAAAAGGCGTATAAATTCGCTGAAACAGCCTGGAGTGAATATCGAGCACCCGGGCGAGATGTTATTAGGACCGCAGGAGCGATTGATGCTCTTTTTCGATCACTTCGTTTGCGATTTGACCTTTATCTAATACATAATCCTGACGAGGACGCCCTTCAGTGCAAACCCTAAACCTGCTGATTAAGAATCAGCCTGCCACCCTTGCGGTGGTTGCTCTTGTGAGGAATTAAAAAAGTGTTTTCAAGAGGTCCCACTGTCCTTGATCTAAAAACTAAGATCAGCTAATCCGCATAAGATAGCTGGAGGTGGTGCGGCTGGAAATCCAACTCCGAGAAATTTTCGAAAGTGAGGTCGCGCATGGATAGATCGAGGCGTTTCTTGACGAGTGTAAACAGGCGCATGTAGCTCAGGGATGAGCGGTTTTCCCAATTGAGATCCAGTTTTTTTGCCATTGCTTGGATGTGTTCTTCATCCGGTCCTTCGATCTCCAGAAAATACCCAAAAGGCATTTCATCCAATGAGATCTCCACCTCACCTAAAGAATAAGAGGCGCGGTATTTTTCGTAGATGGTGACGACTTCATATCCCAACGCTTCCAGGATCATCCTGCCCGTGTCCAGGTCGCTGATCTCAACCTCATACTCAGGTCGGGAGTTGACCGTGCTGCCGGGATCAGCAGGACCCTTATAGGTCAAGCGTGCGCGTGTGTCCTGGCGCAGGCGCAGCACCTGAAAGGATGCGGATAATTCACGATTCGGTGTATCAAAACGCAGGTTGGTTTCGAAGGTGCGCGGTTGAACCATCTCCCCGCCGAGATCAATGATATGCTGCTCGATCTTCTCCAGATCACGGATATAGAATTTGGCTTCTTTTTCAACTTTCTGCGGCATTTTCCACTTTCACCTGCTTATAATCCAGTTTGCTGACCAGCAGGATATCTATACTAATTGTACAGGCGGTTATCAGGATCGTAACCGGAAGTAGATCGATGAAACCTTCTCGTATGCCGATCCAAATGCGGTCGATCCAGATCCAAATGATCAAAGCGATCCCCAGTACACGGATGAATTGCGGCGTATATCTAACACGGAATAGATGACAGACGAGAGCCAGACTGTAACCGATCCCGATCAGCCCGCCGCTGATGGCAAGGTAAACAGGATGCGGCCAGAGATCCAGTTCAAGCAGGTAGTACCAATAAGAAAGTGTCTGCTGGAAGCGCAGCCAACCAATCAGCGCATAAATGGCCAAAAGAAAGGTGGACAGCCAATATATTCGGTGGGTTTTTCTTGATATTAGAATGGTTTTTGGCATATGTTTAAGTTGGATCTGATCCTTGTGTGTGATTATAGCATTGCAGCTAGTGTGGACCATTTGACTATTGGTTGAATGCAGAATGTGCTTGCGGTCTGATTTAAATTCCGATATACTGCTTGGAACGTGTGACAATGGAGGCGGACCTATTATGTCAAAATCAAACCAAGAGATCTCTCGTGAAACCTTTGACCATCTGGTTGAGCTGGCGGCATTGGAATTGGGGCAGGAGGAATCCGAATATCTGCATACTCAATTAAATAATCAATTATCAGCTGTGCATGTGCTGGAAACCATCGATATCGCTGATGATGTGCCGCCTGCTTCGCACGGTGTGCCATACACGGCGCAAAATAGTCCCGAACTGCGTAAAGATGAGTGGGATGCGTGTCCAAACTCGGACGCGATCCTTGAGCAAGCGCCGGTAGTGGATGATGGATATATCATCGTACCGGATATCCCCCATACGACATTAGAGTAAAAAACCATGCAGCTATGTGATCTATCAGCAGTAGAAATTAGAGACAAGATCCTATCAAAAAAAACATCCGCGGTTGAGGTGCTTGAATCATGCCTCGAACGCATTAATCAGGTGGACGGGTGCCCCGGTTCGATCGACAGCAGACCAGAAACCAAGGAAGACGCTGAAAAGGTGCACGCGTTCATTACCCTGACAGAAGACAGCGCGCGCGAACAAGCCCAATCGGTTGACAAGATGATCGCTGATGGAGACGACCCGGGACCATTGGCGGGCATTCCGGCGACCATCAAAGATGTTTTTTGTGTAAAAGGCACCCCTTCCACGATCGGCTCCCGTATTTTGGCGAATTTTATTTCTCCGTATACAGCCACACCGGTTGAACGCATGCGGTTGGCGGGTGCAGTTTTGCTTGGAAAAGTGAATCTGGATGAATTTACATACGGTTCTTCGACAGAATCATCCGCTTTTCAACCATCAACCCGCAACCCCTGGGACACCAGCCGGGTACCGGGCGGCTCATCCGGTGGGAGCACCGCCTCGGTAGCCGCGGGTGAGGCGCCACTTTCTTTAGGAACTGATACGGCTGGCTCGATCCGACAACCAGCGGCATTTTGCGGGGTGGTGGGATTGAAACCAACCTATGGGCGTGTGTCGAGGTATGGATTGATCGCGTTCGGATCATCTCTGGACTGCCCTGGACCTATGGCTAGAAATGCCAAAGATACCGCGCTTTTGCTGCGCACGATTGCAGGACCGGATAAGCGAGACGCGACAGGCGCTAACCTGCCGGTTCCCGATTATCTGGCACTATTGGAAAAAGAGATCAAAGGAAAACGGATCGGCCTATCGCCGGATTATTTCCAGATCACATTCCCAAACCTGGAAACAAGTGAATATATCCAACAGCCGGTTCCAGCGGAAATAATGGACGCGACAATGAAAGCGGCCGAGATCTACCGTCAGTTGGGTGCAGAGATCATTGAAGACGTACCCATGCCGAACACACGCTACGGCATTCCGGTTTATTTCGTGATCAGCCGCGTGGAAGCTGCCTCAAATTTGCACCGCTTTGATGGGGTTAAGTATGGACATAGAACAGAAAATGAAATCAGCGATCTAAGATCACTATATCGCAGGTCCCGTGGGGAAGGTTTTGGGCTGCAGCCAAAACTGCGCATATTGATGGGGATGTATGTCAGTGCGGCGCAATACAGCGAGCAGTATTACCGCAGGGCGCTTCAGGCGAGAACGCTCATTCGCAGAGATTTTGAACAGGCATTTGACCCGAACGGAAAATATAAACTGGATGCTCTGCTGACACCCACCACACCTACCACCGCATTCCCGATGAAAGATGTGTATGGGGACTCAGTGATCATGCAGTACGCGGACCAGCTGACCGTGCCAGCAAACCATGCCGGCGTGCCCGGAATATCCTTCCCGGGAGGGTTGGATTCTAACGGACTGCCAATAGGTGTACAACTGCTTGGGCCAGACTTTTCCGAGGGCTTACTTCTCCAACTTACCCACGCTTATGAAAAGGCGACTGAAGACGCGAATTGGCGTTTGGAACGCCCCGCAGTTTTGAGGGAAGCGTAGCATGGCAGAGTATGAAGCAGTCATAGGATTAGAGACCCATATTCAGCTCAACACACACTCAAAGATATTCTGTTCCTGCAAAGCGGATTCATGGGAAGATCCAGCAAACACAAATATTTGCCCGGTGTGCACGGGTTTACCCGGTGTGCTGCCGGTGCTCAATGAGCGGGTCGTCGAGAAAGCTATTCTTCTGGCTGAGGCGATGCACGCACAGGTGCAGCCGATCTCATATTTTGACCGAAAAAATTATTTTTACCCGGACCTGCCAAAGGGCTACCAGATCTCGCAATTTGATCAACCGATCGCAGTGGGTGGGCAGATCGACCTCCCGATCCCGGAAACCGCTGACCCTGATGGGAAAGGGTATGTGCGCAGTGTCCGCATCCATAAACTACATATAGAAGAAGACGCGGGCAAAACCAAGAACGCGCGTAATCAACGGCTGGTGGATTTTAACCGCTGTGGGGTGCCATTGGTTGAGATGGTCACCGAGCCAGACCTGCGGACCGCGGATGAAGCTGCTCAATACCTCATTCGACTGCGGCAGCTGCTGCGCTGGCTGGGTATCTCTGAAGCGGATATGGAAAAGGGAAATCTGCGCTGTGACGGTAATGTGTCAATTCGTTTGAAGGGCAGTAATGTGCTCAACCAAAAAACCGAGATCAAGAATGTGAACTCAATTGATTCCCTGCGCGACGCGATCAGAAAAGAGATCGACCGCCAGATCAGAGAGGTAGAAAAGGGAAATGAGATCCATCCCTGGACTCTGGATTGGGATGAAGATACTGGTGAGCTGCGGAAAATGCGCTCCAAAGAGACCGAAGCGGATTACCGTTATTTCCGAGAGCCGGATCTGCTGCCGCTGCGGGTCAGCAGTGATTGGAAAAAGGAGATCCTGAAAGATTTTCCTGAGCGCCCGCTCGATCGACGGCAGCGATTTGCGGATCAGTATGATCTGCCGATGTATGACGCGGATATCCTCACACTGGAACGCGGTTTAGCCGATTATTTTGAGGAGACAGTTACAGCATATAAGGGTGATCCAAAGAAAGTATCCAATTGGCTGATGAATGATGTATTACGCATGATCAACGATGATCATTTAGAGCCGCTAGAAATGCGGCTGACGCCGGTATTTCTGTCTGAAATACTGCAATTGGTAGACAGTGCTACGATCAACATCACCACTGGAAAGAATCTTCTTGAGATCGTGCAGGATACCGGAAAGGCACCAGCGCAAATCGTTGATGAACAAGAGTTGGCTCAGGTGACTGATGACGTGCAGATCCGTGAGATGTGCTTGAAGATCATAGCCGCTAACCCAGAAGAGGCGGATGATTTTAGAGGTGGAAAAGAATCTTTGATCGGATGGTTTGTCGGTCAGGTGATGCGGGAATCCCGCGGAAAAGCGGACGCAAAAATGGCAAAAGATGTCTTGTTTGAACTATTGAAAAAATAGATTAAATATTTCAAAAAGAAAGCCGGTAATATGGTTTTCTTTTCTTAAAATATTTGAAATTGAACTTGTGCAGCCAAGTGATTTTGGATGCTGACCTGTTTGATCTGGTCCTGTTGAGCTTCCAATCAATCCAATTATATTCAACCTCCCGTGAAATTGATCTATTGTAAAATGATAATAGGTTTTGCATATACACGAAGAATAATACTGATGTATTATTTTTTATTAGCATTTGATTGAAACGCAACCAAGAACCTAAAAATACGTATATAGATATAAATATTCAAAGAGGAGAAATAACATGTCTAACGATAATTCAAAACGACTTTACCGATCCAGGGATGACCGAATGATCGCAGGCGTATGCGCTGGCTTGGCTGAATATATGGACATTGACCCGACTATCGTGCGATTATTATTCGCATTGGGATTATTCGCTGGTGGAGCCACTTTTTGGGCATATCTGGTAATGATGCTCGTTGTTCCGGAAGAAATATAGAACAAAACAGCACATACCCTATTCATAAATGACCGGTGTGACAACCGGTTTTTTATGTTAATAATCTGGAACTATGTAAGGGGATTGCGATAACATACGCTTTCCAATCCAAATTGTCGGCATGAAAGATATGAGGATAACCATGGTTCATTTCATGGACCTTGTAACCATGCTGGAGTAAACAATCCCACACCTGACGGGCAGCCAGCTCACCGTGTAATTCGATCAGCAAAACAGGTTTTTTATCTGTTAGGAGACGCTGCATACCAATAAGCGCGGCACCCTCGCCGCCTTCAATATCCATTTTAACGAGATCAGGCGCTGGGTGTTTGTTCTCGTATACAAAAGTATCTATTGCCAAACCGGGAACAGTAATGCGGCCGCTGTATTGTTCATCCCGCCCTGCTGACCCCAACGCTTTCCCCATCGCGCCGGAGGGGTGAGTTAGAAAAGTAACCGGCTGATCGGCATCAATCACCGCCGCGTGTATGACAGTGATACGTGAATCCAGTCCGTTTATGGCTACATTGGTCTTGAGGCGTTCCACATTGGCGGGCAGTGCCTCGAATGAGAATATTTTCCCTGTCAAACCGCTCAACGCGCAGCTGAGCAGACTGATATAGCCAATGTTCGCTCCGATGTCGTACACAACAGATCCTGAAGGGATCAATTTGGCCGCGGCAGCTTGGAGGTCTGTTTCATATGTACCCAACCAGTAATCTTTTTCCAAATGAAGATCCAAAAGCATTTTCAATCCGCGGGCAGGACCAGCCGCGATGGTAATTTCTGACAAACCCGCAGGCGCGGCGGCGTTGAGCGAGCGCCGAATGATCCGAGCCAGAAAAGGTAATCTATAGAGAAACTTTTTTATAGGTACGGGAAGGATGTCCGCTGCCCAGGAAGCAGCCTTGAGGATCGGTTTTTCTGATGACATGAAATTATTGCTCACTTGGAGGGATATGTTTCTTTTGGCCAGGCGTCTTTCAAGTGTTCGAGGGTTTCGGTTAGATCTTCCGGCAGGACCCGTATGCCGCCAATTGAGGACATGAAATTTGTATCTCCACCCCAACGCGGGACGAGATGAAAATGGATATGGCTTTCGATACCGGCTCCGGCAGAAGCGCCCAGGTTCGCGCCCATGTTATAACCATCTGGTTGATAGATCTTTTCCAGAGCGATAATACCCTGACGGGTTAGAAACATGATCTCTGCGGAAGTTTCTTGGTCCATATTCTCAAATTTCCCTACATGCTTAAATGGGACGATCATGATATGTCCGCTGGTATAGGGGTATCTATTCATGATCACGTAGGCGAGTTCGCCGCGGGTTATGATAAGGTTCTTATCCCCATCTTCCATTTTAACCGCATCGCAGAAAACACACCCTTTGGGTGATTTATGTCTGCGAATATATTTCATGCGCCATGGTGACCAGATATGGTCCATTGAAACTCCAATTGTCAGTTTTAATTATTCTAATTCTAACGCATATATGTACAGGGTACTGTGCCAAGAGATTGTATCCACTCCATGGGCCGATTTCGACAGAAGCTTTATCAAGCATAACAGGAATTATATAGCGGATAGAATCATCCACATCAGGTAATTGCTGCTTCAACACCTGGAAAGGGGTCTGGTAA
>JAUSPC010000194.1 GCA_030655835.1 Pelolinea sp. | reverse complement strand
AAACCAGATCAACCGGAGAGAACCTGTACTGTCGGAAAGCAAAGCTTCCGAAATATTCAGGTTTCCTCTTTTTGACTTTCGCGTATGGACGTTCCCTTTAATTACCCCCGCAACCGTTAATTCTTCCCCATAATCTATGCTATTAATTGTTTTTAACTGGCTGTAATCCTGATAGCGGCGCGGGAAATAACGCATGAGATTATAGATATTTTCAATTCCTAATTTTTCAAAATATTTATAATTTTTATCGCCGATGCCTTTGATTGAACGAATGTCGGCATAGATCGCTGCGTCTTGGGTGTTTGTGTTTGTTGTTGTATTAATAAAAATGTTTTTCTTAAAATTAAATAATTTTTGAAAAGATTGCTCATTTATTTCAATTGGCTGATCTGATAACCAGTCAATTATTTGGTTTATGGATTCTTTTCTTTCAGCATATGTGAGAGAGTTATATGCCTTAAAATATTTGATGAGAGACGCGATTAGATCATCCTGAATTTTATTATTCTCCCCCTGCTGTTCAATAAATCCTAAAAATTTGCCAAGTCCCCCGGCAACCGCAGTGTTTTGGAACCCTTTATCTCTTTCTAATGAAAGAACTTGAAGGATCTTTTTGTAAAAATCAAGCATAAAAGGTATTTTACTTGATTCGATAAATAAACTGATCGATTTTTATTTTTTTATTGAAAAAAAAGAACCTATTATTCGATCGAAAGAATAAATTGATAATGAGGTTGACCGCCTGAGTGAATTTCCAATTCGTGGTCGGGATACTTAGATTCGATCTGCTTGACCAATTTTTCAACTATGTCTTCATCGACTTCATTTCCGTAGAAAATGGTGATATGTTCCTTCTGTTCTGTTTTAGCCATTTTCAAAAGTTCAAGGCAAGATTTATTAATTGAACGGGAAGAACAAACCAATTTACCATTTAACAAAGAAATTACTTCTCCCTTTTTGACCTTGACCCCATTAATTTCAATGGACCGGGTCGCGGTTGTTATTTCACCTGTATCAACTTCCCCGATCGCTTCTGTCATTTCTTCAACGATCTCTTCGAAATCTCCGTTAGTATCAAGGCGCAGGCAAGCGACCATGCCTTGAGGAATGGAAGTTGATGGAATAACAACTACATTTTTGTCTGATATCTTTTGCGCGGCTTGAGATGCGAGGATAATATTTTTGTTATTCGGCAAAATGATCACTTTGTCAGTAGGAAGGTCTTTGAAAGCAGCATAGATATCATTGGTGCTGGGGTTCATGGTTTGCCCGCCATGAATAACTCTGGCAGCGCCCAGACTCTTAAAGATCTTAGAAATCCCGATTCCAGGAGAGATCACAATTACTGCTATTTGATCTTTCTCAATTTCATTTGCAAAAATGCTCTCATTTTCAGATTGCCCCATTTGCTCAAGCAAGTTTTCAATATACACTTTTTTTACGATCCCGAAATTTCCGACCATTTCAATTGGCTCATATTTTTTTTCTGTGGCAACATGAATATGCATTCTATAAACATCATCGCCTTCACCCACCTGGATAGAGGTTCCAATATCTGCTAAACGATCATAAAAGTTTTGTAACTCAAAACCACTATTTGGCATGAAGTCAACAACCACTTCAAAATCCTGCCCTGGTTCAATTCCATTATGCAATTCATTTTGGCCGAGCTGATCAAGACTAACCAACGTGTTATCGGGTGACACTTCGCCAATATCTATTGGCTGCCCGGTGGCGTACCTGTACATGCCTTCAAGAATTACCAGTAAACCTTTTCCTCCGGCATCAACAACTCCTGCCTGCTTGAGAATGGGAAGCAAGTTTGGGGTGTTTTTTACTGACTGCTCGGCAGCCGCGATCACACCATCTAATATATCAAGAAGATTGCTTGTGGTTTCACAAAGATCTTCAGAAGCTGAAGCGATATCTTTTGAAACGGTAAGGATCGTTCCCTCAACAGGTTTGACGACCCCTTTATAAGCCGTATTTCGGCTTTCCGCAAATGCTTTATTAAGAAGGCTCGCGTCCATTGTTTCAAAATTGTCAAGTTCACGCGCAAAACCTCGTAGAAGTTGGGAAAGAATAACACCAGAATTACCGCGTGCGCCCATCAACGCTCCCTGCGCAATTTGGCGAATTACTTTGCTGATGTCCTCTTCGTTAGAATTCGCGATTTCCTGGCAGGCAGATTGCATGGTGAGGAACATATTGGTTCCTGTATCACCGTCTGGAACAGGAAACACATTTAAAGAATTGATAACTGCCTGATGGTTTTTTAACCAGATAAGGGACGCGTTAAATAGCTTTTTCAATTTCTTTCCGTCAATTGATAAAATTTCCGCGTGTTTGATTTGATCAGCAGAATCTTTTTTCTGCGATGTTTTTTCCATTAATGATTACCTCAAAGAAATATTAGTTATTAATCTGTATCGCTGACCCTTAATCCCCTGACGTGGACATTAACCTCATTTACAGGAACCCCAACGATATTTTCAACATTAAATTTAACGTTATTTGCAACGCTTTTTGTAACAGTTGATATACGCGTCCCGTATTCAACAACTATAAAGAGATCTAAATATAGAGCGTCATTCTCATAACCCACTATCACGCCAGATTGTTTTTCTTTGGAAAAGAATCGAGTTAACCCTCTTGTAAAATTTTCGTTTGCTAATCCCACAACACCATAGGACTTTATTGCAGATTGATAGGCGATTGTAGCGATAGCATGAAAACTTATCGATATATTTCCATATTTTGTTTTATTATTTTTCATATTGCAGTCACCTTTTTATTAAAACAGCTAAGCTTGTCATTAGTTACGTGTTATGGTAAACTAATTTCTTGTTATTATCAAGGTAAATATTGTAGCTGAAAGGATCAGTTAATGGCAAAATGTGAGAATTGCGGAAAAGCAACTACATTTGGGCACAACAGAAGTTTCTCAATGCGAGCAACAAATCGTAAATTTAAACCCAATCTACAAAAAGTATCCGTTTTTGAGAATGGAAAATCTGAGAAAAAAGTTCTATGCACCAAATGCATCAAAAGCCTCGCCAAAAGTCGGTAGAAAACAAATAATAAATAAAAAAATGGTGAGATATTTCACCATTTTTTTATTTAAAGACCTTTAAGTGACCTAACTGCTTCTTTGATCCCGATCTTGTTGCTGAATATATACGTTCCCGCGACGAGAATATTCGCACCGCTATTCACTGTTTTTTTTGCAGTTTCACGATTAATGCCGCCATCCACTTCAATCTTTACATCCAATCCTCTGTCTTTTATCTCAGCAGAGAGCTTTTCAATCTTAATGAGCGTTTCTGGAATGAACTTTTGTCCGCCAAATCCCGGATTCACCGTCATCACAAGGACATGGCTAACCATATGGAGAACATCATAAACTGTTTCAACAGGCGTTCCGGGATTAACCACGATTCCTGCTCTTTTGCCCATAGAATTGATGAATTGAAGTGTTCGATGGATATTAGGGTTGCCTTCAATGTGGACGCTGATAAAATCCGAGCCAGCATTTGCGAAAGCTTCGATAAAATCATCGGGATTACTAATCATCAAGTGTGTATCCAGAGGTAGATCCGATATTTCATCGCAAAGGGATACAATACCAGGCCCAAATGATAAGTTGGGAGCAAAGTGGCCATCAATAATATCCATATGGAACCAATCAACGCCAGCGCGTTCGGCTTTCTTGAGTTCGCTTTCCAAATTACCAAAATCACAATTTAGGATCGATGCAGATACTATGGGTTCCATTTAGTTCACCTGTTTATTGAAAAATATATATATAACCAAAAAGGTATCAAACCGCCGACCAGTATTATAGCGAAAAAACTGAGAATAATGGTTGACCAATCTAATGTTGTTTTTTTCTTTGGCTGAATGTTTTTTTCAGACTTGATCGGATTTAAACGATGTTTTTGATCAATAACCTTTCCTGGTTCCCTCTCGACCTCAAAGAGGGGCATTGATGTCAACGCATTTAGAAGGTCCTGTCCATTTTCAAATCGGTTTGCCGGTTCTTTTTCCAATGCCTTTAATATAATTGCCTCTAAACTTTGGGAAATTTCCGGATTTATTGTTCTTGGCGAGATAAGCACTTCTATTTGATGCTTTTCGATCAATTCAAGCGCATCATCTCCATAGAATGGAAGCTTGCCTGTAAATACTTCATATAAAATCACGCCTAACGAATAGACATCTGACGCCGGGGAAGGAGGCAAGCCTTGCGTTTGCTCTGGCGATACGTAATACGGGGAGGCCCAGATCTCGCTATATCTCTCTGATCTGGAAATGGTTTCCAACGCGCGTGAGATCCCAAAATCCGTGATCTTAAGGGTACCGTCGATAGACACCAGCATATTATGGGGTTTAATGTCGCAGTGAACTATACCCTGTTGATGGGCATAGGCTAAACCCCGACAGGCCTGTATCATTAAGTCTAACCCGATCGATAGGGAAGTGATCTTTTGATCATTGATCTTGTCTTTAAGATGGCTCCCATTGATGAATTCCATCACAATGAAAAGCCGATCGCTGTCGATCCCAAAGTCATAAGTGGTTACGATATTGGGGTGGGTGAGTTTCGCTGAGGATCTGGCTTCAGTCCGAAACCGATTTTGGAATATGTGGTCTTCAGACAGGTTTTTCCTTAATACTTTGATGGCTATAACTCGATCCAGTTAGTGATCTTTTGCCCGATAGACAACAGACATCCCACCATTAGCGATCGTGTTGAGAATTTGATAGCGGTCATTTATTATTGGAAACGCGGATGTCATTTCATCCATGGAACGAATTATAACATTTCGCTAAATTGAATATAATTTAGATTATGAAGATATCTAAAAATGTGATTATTGCAGCAGCATTCATTTGCTTAGCTTTTGTGTTTATTTTTCTGATCTATTTAGCATTTCTATCCCGGGTTGTCATATCGATTGATGATGGCAGCACCATAAAAATTACCCCACGATCATACGATCCCCTTAATTCCAATGATGCGATGGATTCAACTACTCCCACTCCAAATCCCCCTGGCGTTTATTCAAAAGGGATGCATGTTCAGATCGCCGGCACTGGTGGGGATGGGTTGAGAATCCGGGAATTTGCAGGATTGGATAAAACCCCGTTGTTCCTGGGGTTAGAGAATGAGGAATTCCAGATCATTGATGGCCCGGAAATTTACGACAGCTCCATCTGGTGGAAGATACGATCAGTAGAAAATTCAAGCAAAATAGGATGGGCGGTCCAGGACTATCTGAACCAGTTTTAGAACGCACATCACTATAAAAAAAGAGAAGATGTTGATTAATTATATATTTTTAGGGTTATGCGTATAGATGTGTTGTATAAATACTTCCCAATAACGCCTACATTGCTTGTTTGATCACTTCGCCGATATTATCCACGCCAATAAACTCAATATCTTTTCTAATTTCATCTGGTAGATCGTCCAGATCTTTCAGGTTCTCTTTCGGAAGGAAGATCCTCTTCAGGCCAACTCGATGGGCGGCTAGCATTTTCTCTTTAATGCCTCCAACCGGAAGGATGTTTCCCCGTAGGGATATTTCGCCCGTCATGCCTATTTCCGGATGGATCGGTTTTCCTGTTAACAGGGAGGCGAGTGAGGAAACGATCGTGATCCCTGCTGAAGGGCCATCTTTAGGTTGGGCGCCAGATGGGATGTGAACATGGATGTCGATATCCTTAAATATATTCTTTGGGATACCAAATTCTTCAGCGTGTGACCTAAGATAAGAAAGAGCCGCTTCCGCAGATTCTTTCATTACATCACCAATGGAGCCGGTAATTTTATAATCTTTATTACCGGGCATTGAGG
Source organism: Pelolinea sp. (assembly GCA_030655835.1). Classification (GTDB taxonomy): domain Bacteria; phylum Chloroflexota; class Anaerolineae; order Anaerolineales; family Anaerolineaceae; genus Pelolinea. The sequence goes on along the minus strand of JAUSPC010000194.1, from coordinate 4,085 downwards.
TTGCTTCAATGAACAGGATTTGTCCACCCACAGGTGTCCAGGCCAGACCTGTTGCAACACCGGGAACTGATGTTCTCTTGATAATTTCTTCAAAAGGCGCGAATTTCGGGCGACCAAGAAGCTCCCGCACATATTTATTTGAGATCACTCGAATTTTCTTGTTAGATTTTTCGCGTAACGTGACCACTTTTCGGCAGATCGAACCAATATTGCGTTCTAAATTCCTGACCCCTGATTCGCGAGTATATGATCTGATGATCTCCAACAATGAATCGTCTTTGAGCTTGAGTTCTTTTTCGCGCAGTCCGTTTTCCTTTAATTGCCTTGGAACAAGGTAACCCTGAGCGATCTTAACTTTTTCGTTTTCTGTATAACCAGATAATCGGATCACTTCCATTCTATCTAAGAGAGGTGAGGGTATCGAATCAAGCTGATTAGCGGTAGTAATGAACATGATCTGTGAAAGGTCGTAAGCGACTTCAAGATAATTGTCCCTGAATTCGGAGTTTTGCTCAGGATCAAGTACTTCTAAAAGAGCTGACGAAGGGTCACCGCGAAAATCATTCCCTAATTTATCAATTTCATCGAGCATAAATACAGGATTATTTGATTCAACTCGCCGCAGCGATTGAAGGATGCGTCCGGGCATAGCACCAATATATGTGCGGCGGTGCCCCCTGATCTCTGCTTCATCTCTAATACCGCCCAAAGAGGCGCGAATAAATTTACGGTCCAGGGCTCTCGCAATGGATTGGCCCAGAGATGTTTTCCCGACACCTGGAGGGCCCACAAAGCATAGGATCACTCCTTCTCTAATTTTTCGGATCTCGTCGGTGTCATCCTTGATATCTCCTGACCGTTCTAATTTCAGTTTCCTTACGGCAAGAAATTCGATGATGCGGTCTTTTACTTCATCCAGGCCATAATGGTCATGTTCAAGCACTTCATCCGCATGCTTAATATCTAAATTATCATCATTGGTCGTTTTCCATGGAAGCGAGACCAGCCAATCCAAGTAGGTTCGGATCACGCCATATTCAGCAGCAGCTGTTGGCAGCCTTTCGAGGCGTTCCAATTCACTTTCAGCCTGTTTAAGAGGTTCCGGAGGCATGCCAGATATTTTGATCCGATCTCTGAATTCATTAATTTCGGCGGTATGTGTATCCTCATTACCAAGTTCTTTTTGGATCGCTTTCAATTGCTCCCTAAGAAAATATTCGCGCTGTACTTTGTCAATTTCCTCACGCGCATCGTTTTGGATTTTTTTGCCAAGATCCAATACTTCAGTTTCTTTGGTCAATAAACCAACCAGGAGGTGCAATTTATCGATCACCGAATCGAGTTCTAAAAGGTTTTGTGCTGTTTCAATATCAATTTTTTGCAGATTGGCGATGTTATAGACAGTTTGGAGGGGATCACTCAAATTATTGATCGTTGCAACCAATTCTCTTGGGATAGAAGGGAGTAATTCGGCGATGTGAATAAATTGATCTCTTACATTACGCGTCAGTGCTTCTATTTCAAGCCCAGTTTCTATCTTCTCACTTTGGGGGAAAACTTCGGCGGTGATATAAGGTTCTTCGGATAAAAATTTCTTTATCTTAAATCGGGAGACGCCCTGTACCAATAATCGGATGGTCCCATCTGGAGCCCTAAATAATCGGTGGACCAACGCAGCGGTACCGTATTGGTATAGATCAGAGGAATTTGGCCTTTCAATATCCGATTTGCGAGAGGTTACCAATCCGACCCATTTGTTGCTTGAAGCAGCTTCATCCACTAATTTGATCGATCTGGGCTGCCCGATGGTCAGAGGAACCGCAGTTTGTGGGTATACAACCAACCCGCGCAGGGGAAGAATGGGTAGAATACCTGGAATTTCAGGATCTTTTAAAGTATTTTCATCCAGAGGTTTGGCATTCTTTGACCCCGGTTCCTGTTTCTCATTCTCTTCAAGGTCGAAATCCATTAACATCTGCGCGAATTCCTGTTCTCCTCTTATCATCCACTGCATGATCTCTTGAATGTCAATTTCCCATTTTTCTGCTGGCATAAATAATTGTCCTTAATCTTCACTAATTTCCACACGAACCGGCTCTTTTTTTGGAAGAATGATCGTGAGAAACCCATTTTCATAATATGCTTCGATCGACATAATGAGAATATCTCCGGGTATATTAATGGTGCTTGAAAATTCACCATTGGGAATTTCCATCCGATGATAACATCCCGCAATATTATTCCCAGCCCGAGACCCATTTATCGACAAAGTGCTTTTATCAAAGTTAATTGAAAAATCCTCGTTTTGCATGCCACTGATCTCAATTTTCACAATAAATTGATCATTTGTTTCGAACAGATCTGTGGCAGGATGCCAGACGTGATACCCTTCATTAGCTGAAAGATCTCCAATATGCTTGATTTGAAACATATGTTTTTTATCGTTAGCGTCCATTTCAACCTCATTTGCAATAATACATTACGTACAGCTTTATTCTAACGTACGATTATATATATTTTATTAAGGTGGTCTTAGAAAACTTAGATTGCGTTGAAAAGTTTTTATAAGAGAATTGGATGGGTATTGTGATCGGAATGGATGAGCTTGAATTTTGAATGGAAATTTTCCGCGATAATAAGGCGCCCTTGGAGAGACCAGAGCTCACAACCGTCGGATTAGAAGTCCGATGCGCTATCCCCCCATCATATTGCGCTACGAAGGCGAAAACCCGGCAGAATCAATCCTGGAGCCAATCAACCCCATATCCGTGGGTGTCGGACATAATTTGACTATTAAATACCTGTAATCCGATGGGTATTATACTATCAGAAAATAATAGGATTTAATAAATAGGCGGTGATAAGCCGCCTATTTTCTTCGTTAATGAATTGTTTCCTTGAAATTTACAATTATCTACAACCCCATTCCGCGCATCCAGGGCGAACTAGGTAATATCTAATACAATAAGGCGTACATCCACCACCACTTGCTGGTTCAGTGGCAGGAGCTTGTGAGATGCACATACCGGGATAACTGGCGCCCATTTGTTCAAAACCGTACGGCAAGCGGCAGGTGTTGTCCAAATTGTAGAGTGCCTTCAAGGGGTAATCAGCATCCGTATTGATGGGCGAACCAGCCGCGCCAGGACCCATGGTGTCGTTATAATCGAACATGGTCACGTCTCTCAAGCCATTGTCTGCCCAGGCACCCCACAGAAATTCAGCGGGATTTTCAAGTAGCGAGCGGCTGACAGCAATCTGGACCGCTTCCGGGTCATCCGGGGAAATGCGGGCAAAAGCAACCTTGTCCTCTTCAAGGTCAATTTGTGTGTCATACCCACCTCCAGAAAAGCCCGCATCCGCAACAATCGGCTTGGGCCCGCCCACATCGCTATCACTATCCATATAAGCAGATACATTTTCCATAGACCAGTCTGATTGAATATCTTCAGCCCACACGATGAGGTCACCGCGACCAGTCTTTGTGCGGTCGAATTCCACACCGTACAACCCATTCAAACCCCATTCATCTGGGTTCATCCCATTCAGGGTGATGGTAAAATAGAAGAAATCATCATCAGAAGCGAAATCAACTGTGTAAATATCCAAATCAGGCTGGTAAATCATTTCCTGCGAAGTGAAGGGGCGTTCATAGAGACTATCGAGAAATTTGTCACCTGAAACAGCCCGGTTTTCGTAGGCTCTAATGCTTGAGTCAGCGTCTTCCAACGTGCGTTCTGGTTCTGGAGGTTCACCAGGCATAAGTAGAGGAGCTTTAGGAGATGCAGGTGCCTCTGCCTCTGGTGCAACCTTTTCTGCCTGCGCGGTTTCCTCCGCGTAAATGGCCTGCAATGTCTGCTCGGCTGCAAGTTCGTTTGCGCTTTTACCGCCAGCAGCATTGCAGGATACTGCTTGGATCAATAAAGTCCCTAATAGAAACAATACAATAAACTTGATGAGGGCATGGGGTATATGTATTACTATAATAATGTGCGTGAACATTCCTCCCTTGATTACCAGACCCCTTTCCGGGTTTTGAAGCAGCAATTACCTGATGTGGATGATTCTATCCGCTATATAATTCC
>JAUSPC010000192.1 GCA_030655835.1 Pelolinea sp. | reverse complement strand
TGGATATTACACATTATGAACAAGCCCTGGAACTATGGCAGTCTTTGCCCGGGTTGGGTTTAAGCGGAGCAGATGAAAAAGAAAATATACAGAGTTTCTTACGAAAGAACCCAACCACATGCTTTGTTGTCAAGAAAAACGACACCTTGATAGGAACAATTCTTGGAGGCAGCGATGGACGCAGAGGATACATATACCACCTTGCCGTAAAAACTTCTGAGCAAAATAAAGGTATTGGGAAGAAACTCGTGGATATGTGTTTGGCTGAATTTAAGAAAAATGGCATTCAAAAATGCCATATTTTTGTGATCAGCGATAACGAAAAAGGGATCGCGTTCTGGAAAAATATGGGTTGGCAGCTGCGCGGAGACATTTTGATCATGTCAAAAGATATCAATAGCTAATATTCCCGTGCATTTATTTGGTAAATACTTTTCCTAAATGGAAGATGATCCTCGCACTACCCAATCACCTTTATTTATAAGTCAAAACTAAAAAATTACCGAAGTTAATCTTTACCCGGCAGCACGTTATTGCGACCATTTTCACCAAACCGCTTGGTTTCTAACAGTGTGTATAATTTATGCCACAATTTCATAAATTCTGGTGTTTCAGGAAGTCGGGGGCGTTTTATCTCAACATCAACTATTTCTTTAATCGTTCCGGGGTGTGAAGACATGACCATAACCCTGTCCCCCAAAAGGATCGCTTCCTGAATATTGTGGGTGATAAAAATGATCGTTGAGCCAACTTTTTGCCAAATGCGCACCAATTCTGCCTGGAGAATGGAACGGGTTTGAGCGTCCAAAGACCCGAATGGTTCATCCATTAACAGAATTTCTGGATTCAGAGCCAGCGAACGGGCTATTGCCGCCCTTTGTTTCATTCCTCCGGATAATTGATGTGGGAAGGCACGAGCAAATTCCTGAAGATTTACCATCTCAAGGTATTTATTTGCTTTCGCCTCCCGCTTAGTTTTATCTAAGCCGTTGACCTTTAGCGCGTAGGTTATATTCCCAATCACTGTTCGCCAGGGAAACAACTGATCAAATTCCTGGAAAACCATAATCCGATCAGGACCTGGTTCTGCGACTTGTTTTTTCCCGAGAAAGATTTTTCCTTTTTCTAGGCTTTGAAACCCAGCGATAACCCGTATAAGGGTACTCTTGCCACAACCAGATGGGCCTAAGATAGTAAGGAATTCACCTTCATTGACTGAAAATGAAATGTCTTCTAATGCCTGTACATTCCCCTGCTCTCCTTCAAACTTAACCCATAGGTTTTCTATAACAACTTTTGCATCCATGTTTACTTCTCCCTCCGAATGACCATTCCCCAGCGCTGAACGGTTTGTTTTTCCAGTTGGGCAAATACAACATTCTCTACTAATATTCCGATCAAAATGATTACAAATAATGCGGCAAAAACAGACGGTGTTTTCAGGAAGAATCTTTTCTGATAGATCCACCATCCCAGGCCGCCTTTTCCCCCGGAAGCGCCAAAGATCATTTCGGCAGCCACTAATGAGCGCCAGGAGTTTGACCAGGAGATCTTTAAGCCCGTCAGGATATAAGGAAACGCCGAGGGAACCATCACCGATGACACCAGCCTCAATCCTTTCAGTCCAATATTCCTACCCACTTCGAGCTGCGTACGAGAAACCGAACGAAACCCTGTGTATGTATTCAGTATTAACGGCCAAATAATAGAATGGACGAGTATGAATATGATCGATTTTTCACCGATTCCAAACCACATTAGCGCAATTGGCAGCAGCGCAACGCCGGGCAGCGGATGAAAAATTGTAGTAATGGTTTTCACAAAGTCTGCGAAAAGAGGTGAAACCATTGATAAAGCGGTCAGGGAGAATGCCAACACAATCCCTATTCCTAAAGCTTGCCCGATAAGATAAAAAGAGTATGCCGTATGGTCCCACATTTCTCCTGATGTAATGGATTCTATAAGTGCTGTCCAAATTGAACCCAAGCTTGGGAGAATTAATTCATGGTATTTTCCGGTGGAAACCACTATTTGCCACACAGATAACAATCCAACAATAAAAACAAGTTGGCGAAGGAATTTATTTTCAAATACTTTCTTTATTAATTGCATGTTTTCTTTCTTCTTGTGATTGTAAATCTTATTTATTAACCAATGGGTGCTTGATGGAGGGCATACAATAGACATCCACGATTTTCAGGTCAAAAAAACGGGATGAATTAGTCGGGATGACAACTGCTCCCAGGTCTGCCCCCCGATGTGTACCGCCGATTACTAACACTGGTTCTTTACAGGATACTTTTCCTGCATCAGCAGCCATCATAGCAATTTCAAATACAACCTTCATCCCCTGCCCAAACAATCGCAGAACATTTGCGACAACTTCTTCAGCCTGGAACCCGTTAAAGGAATCACGGATGGCTCGGTTCACTCCAGAGAAAGTGTGCTGAGCAGTAACCACTTGTGCGCCCTTCGATTCAACATATGCCTTTACTTCGCTATCGAATTCCTGGAAATCCGGTTCTTTATAACCCGCCGCGTGTGTGACCACAACAATATCCATTCCCATTAAAACATCTACAGCCAATTTCGCTGTATATCCAGTGGTGGACGCTACCAGTGCGGTTGTGAGGCACAATTCTTGCGCTTTCTTAAGCGACAATTCCATCACTTTTTCAGAATTCTCTTTTCCGGGTTTTTTAAAGTATGTGATCGAAGATTGATATTCAGACATTTTGACTCCAGGAATATTTTTTTCTAATTGTAAATGATTTCAGCATAAAGAAGAGCTAAATCAACCCTGGTTTAGCTCTTCTAAGGTCACATACTATTTTTCAATCTGTTTAGGGTCGTACTTGCAGTGTTTCCAAAACCCCTTCTGACCCCTGCCCATGACCAATTGCTGCCAACATGTTCGGGAAAGCAATATCAGACAATTTTTCAGGCACTTTTTCAATATAGCCAGCGTTCTGCATGAATTCAGAGAAACCCATCAAACCAAGTGGAGTGGTGACATAATTCATTCCAGGCCATGTCAGGTATTTCAATGTTGTTTCTTCATCAAGAGAGAAACTTGGCGCAAGTATTTTGGCCGCTTCTTCAGGATTTTCATTGATGAAATTGGATGCTTCAGCAAGTCCCATAACGAAAGCAGAGTAAACCATCGGGTTGTTTTTGAAGAAATCATCAGAAGCTACCGCTACCAGGAAAGTAAATTCAGTACCAAATGCCTCTGTGCCATCAACCAAGACCTTGATCCCTTCGTTACTCAATTCCTCAAAGTTATAGGGAGGAGATGTGAAGTGAGCGGTTATATCCTTCTTATTAATCAATGCCGCAGCTGCATCCGGATGTGCCATTGCAATACCAATATCGTCCAAGGCTGTTGGACTGCCCAGCTCATTTTCTACTGCCATTGAAAGCAAAATATGCTGGATGCTTCCTGGTGATGGATAAGCAATTCGGTCTTCAGCAGTTAGATCGCTAAGACTATTTACTTCTTCTTTATATGTTTGTAAGGATAGAGGCATCACGCATAAGCCAGAAACCACTTTCCATGGAATACCAGCATCCCACCCAATGATAAATGGAGGAATGCCCATGGACGCGACATCTACTTCACCTGCGATGAATGCTTCCCGGATCGCTCCTCCAGAACCAAGCTGAAGCCATTCAACTTCGAGACCGGGTAAATATTTTTCAAAAAGGTCGAATTCATCCGCAATGGTCAGCGCAGCGTAACCCAAACCAAATTGCTGTGCGATCCGCAATTTTGTTACTTCAACCGCTGGTGCCGAACTTACTTCAACCTCCGATGCTGAACTTGCATCGCTGGCAGCGGGTTGAGCCCCACCCGCGCATGCTGTGACAAGAACTGCGATCAATACCATAACTATTAAAGATTTTTTCATTTTATTTTTTTCTCCTTGTTATTTTTTAATTCTTGGCAATTATAGGGAGTCAGGGTGATTAAACACGAATAAGTTTTCCTTATAACCTAATGTATTGTTTTGGTGGCGATTACAGAAAAAAGATATTATCAGAGCTATATAAGGACTTTTTATGGTTGAAAGCAAACACAATAACCAAAAGAAGAAAAGATTTCAGGTTTTTTGATCAGTTCTTTTCCATATCATCAGCCTATCATGCTGCCCAAAGAAAAAGAGAAAGCAGCGAATTAACTTGGTGTTAGCTTGTTTTTCTTATTCATCATAACCCCGCCTACCAGCAGGGCCTGGATGAACGCTACAAGATAGAGCACAAGTTTGGTGAGAGCAAACAGCAGCATGGCTTGGGTAGATGCCGCTATCGCGGATTGGAGCGCTACACCATTCAGGCTGTATTGACTGTTATGGCATTGGACTTGAAACGTATGGTCAAGCTTCTGTACGGGGTCAATTTCAGAAATCCCTCACCTGTTATGATCTAGGGTGAAGTGTGTCTGGATGTTGAAATAGAGCTAAAAAGGACATGAGAAAAGGATTTGGACAGTGAGATAAGCGCAAGGAATAGACCGAAATAACGTCAATAACCCTAAAAAACCTCGTTATGGATGGTTTGATTTCAACTTTTGCTTACTTTTTCAACACCCTCAGTTGTGCGGTGTCCAGGAGATACTATACACTTTGGGTATCAAAAATACATCCGGTTAATATTGTCGCTTAGTGGAAGACAATTAAGCACCGAGAAAGTAGGCCAAAGTGAATCCTGGACACCATATAGATTATAAACAACTTCGC
>JAUSPC010000189.1 GCA_030655835.1 Pelolinea sp. | reverse complement strand
ATGGATTTCTTTAAGCCAAATACAAAGTTCTGGGCAGCAATACCTTCTCCAAAGCCGATCATCAATCCGATCACGCCGCCCAGCATAGCGCCGATGATCACTTCGCTTAGAAACAGGTTGTCAGTAATAGATAATCCCAGGATATTGCTGAGCTGCCATCCGATCAATCCTCCAATGGCTCCCAGGATTCCGTAGGTATAAAAACGAGTTATACGATTCATATCGATGTAACCTCCTCTGGTTCGTCGATCGATTCATCGGCAGGCTGCATGTTCCGCCAATAGACCACACTTCTCTGGCGTTTATTGGTCAGCTCATAAAAGCCAAAATACTTCTTCTGGTCTAAGGTGCCATCGTGTTGGCGGATGAAGAAGCCACCGATTGATTGGTGAGGTTCGATCACCAATGCAACCTGCCATGTTTCTGGAAAAAAGTTCTGGTGCAGCCACGTGTCCCACTGCGAAAAGAATATACCCATGCGGGGATGAGTATGATACCAACCTAGAAAGACTTTTTCGGGAAAATGTTCTTCAAGGTGATTGTGCAGGGCGATTTGAGTATCGCCAGTAAAAGTTATATGTGCAGCGCCCTGCTCCGTATACACAGCCGGCAGAATGGTGTCGATCACTATGAATGGGGTACCATCCTGGGATTCACGGCAGTATTTCCCAGCCATCCACCCTCCAATTTCGTTGTCCAGATCACTGCCTGCATGGGCGCACATGCGCACAAATGCGTTCTGTGTCAGGAAAATTGAGAGTGGTGGCTGTTGTTGGTTCATTTCCTCGTCTTTAGGGTGCCAGCGGACGGCCCGGTGATAGGGAGTTCTAGTGATCATCGGTTGTATCGCGCTGTTCGCTGATAACCTTACGCGCGGAGTAATATTCATGGCGGCTGCTCCGGGGTAGAAAATTATTATCCTGCAGTGATGTCAGCTGTGATCATCAGACGGTCGTCATCCGGGACACCGGCTTCATCCAGCGTTTCATCTTCTTGCAGTTCTCGGCCTAAGGCTTTGCTGTCCAAACGGTAACTGACAGGACGGCCGTCAGGGCCAACGGTCGGTAATTCCAGCGTGGTTGCCAGTTCAGGAATAAGTTCTTTCACTGGAACATCACCTGGCACCTCTGCATTCCTTGTACCTCCAGAGGGTAAAACTAAAGTAATATTTTTATCAGCCATTTTCTTCTCCTTTCTTTATTTCAATTTGATTTTTGGTTTTGCCCGCACGGTTGATTTACTGATCTTTACTCGTTCGGGACGCAGCAATTCCCGCGTATCCACTGGAAAATAATTTGGATGCGTTTTTCGGAACTGCCTTGTCCAGCGGGCGGCTTCCATATCCCAGGGGAATGGTGCCTTGCCGGGGTCGTCGTGAAAATTCTTATACTGCACCATTTCTCCCAGCATGATCACCAATCGGTCCAATGACCGACTGGCAGACCACCATGCAGCGTCGATGCAAACACTGCCATTGGCATGGTTAATATTGGGGTGCCAGATCGGAGTCAGCCATTTCATTCCTGGCCATCTCTGAGGATATTGGCTGTGAAGATAGATCTCTACTTGATGCCTTTCCCCAAGCTTTGGGTTGCCTTTACGATCCACACCGATAAGACCTTTGCATTTATAGGTAATGATGTAGCGTTCGGGGGGTAAGCCCTTTCTTTCAGATTTCGCATTTACCTGGATCAGGTCGCTGCGCGCGGCAACTTCTTGAATAAGTTCATAATCTTTTCTCAGGCGGCGCAGCCGCGGATTGGAGTTTACGGATATGACCGCGCCAGCTGTAATGTCTGTGGTGATCATTAAACGGTCGTCAGAGGGTATACCAGCCATTTGAAGGGATTCTGCTTCCTGCAGTTCGCGCCCAAGCGCTTTGCTGTCAATTCGGTATCCCATTGGTCGTCCATCAGGACCCATCGTGGGAAGCGATAATAACGAGGCCAGCTCTGCGACCAGGTCCCTAACTGGCACATCATTAGGAATATCCGCCCTGCGGGTGCCTCCGTTTGGTAATACTAAGGTTACTGAGATATCTGCCATGTGGTTCTCCAATAATGAAATAACTTCAAAGTTCGTTGCGGTGTGCAACTCCACAACCACCCGTAATATCCCAGCAATCCTGATGATGCCAGGTGTTGCATTCAGAACAGACCGCGATCCCGTGGTTGTCATTCTTCACAACTTCCTCCAGACAATACGGACATACATGTTCTTCCTCACCCATCAATTTCACATCATTATTGATATGGCGCGATCTCTTTCCGGGAATCTTTAATTTCCTATGTGAGGTCTTTTTTTGTGATCCTGATTTTAGGATCGTGCTCTTATTTGTGTTATTCAATGAAGAGCTGGAAATATGCACAGATTTAGATGGGCTTTTTTGTGCCGTGGACACACTCTTTGTTTTTGTGACCTTATTGAATTTTGGCAGGCGTATGTTCCAGTTTTTTGGATTTACCTTATAAACAACTGGTTTCACTCGATCGGAAAGAGATTGACGAGGTGGTTTGGAAAGCGAACTTTCGGCGGTTATATTGGTTTTTTTTCTACGGAATAACAATATCGCCGGAAGAGAAATAAGCAGCAATAATGCCATCTGCGCCGAATCCTGGGGAGAAGGGATCTGAAAACCTAAGTCTGTACTTAATAACGAATCAAAATCTTTTGGTAAGAATGAAAAAATGAATTCTGTTTCATAAGAACGATCAATAACAAAGACTGCCAGAATATTGGTTATCAGCCCGAATAAAATGAGAATAACGGCAAATCCTTTTCTAAACAGGATGCGCATAAACATTCCACCGAAGAACCCAATTGCCATCAGAATGAGAATTCGCAGCAGTAAAGCATTGATCTGCGGGTTATTGGATAGAAGGATGATCGTTAGCAATCCAGATGACAAACTGAAAGCCAGAACTGCGAGCCATTTAAATATCCCATTTAGTAATTTCATGATTCTTCAATATCCTTTTTATCGCTGGAGATTGTGATCTTTACGGCTTTTTTGCTGTCCTCGATGTCCTTTTTCGTTCCCGAAATTTTGATCACTGGTTTATGTATGGTGATCTTTGGGCGCTCTTTTAGATTAATTACATCCTTAATTTTTATTCGGCCGGTTAATTTAATAGGTGTTTCATCAGCAGGGCGTTCAAAATGGTTGAAATGAAGTGAGTTATCTAAATCACCTGTGAGTTCGTAAAAACGATATTCTTCGGTGTTGTATGCCCGCAGAATATGGAGATCAGGCACACCAACGCTTGCAAGTGTTCTCGATAGAAAATCCTCATCTCCATTGAGTGTGTGGGTCATTACTGTTTCTCGCAGCAATCCGCAGGTTGGGCAGTGCGCGCGTTTGAATCCTACTGCGGAAATAGGTTCTAATATCTCTTCACGATTGCCGCATTGCGGGCAATTGAGAGATAATATCAATTCCTGATCTAATTCGATTACAGCATCGGGACCTAGGTCACGATGGGCAATATTCAGCAAATCTTTAATTGTAGTTGTGTTGGTGCGTAGAGGAAGTTCGGTGATGTCCCCATAGGACCAATGGCTCTCACAATCTTCAACAGGGGTGTAAGCAGTTGTGTGGACCTCGTTCGTCATGCCATTGAAGTGGATCACTTTCCCGGGTTCAACCGGTTTATTGTGGATCAGTTTCAGGGCTTCCTGGGATTCAATACCTGCTATGATCGAGGCAATTGTCGGTGTGGTCGGCACTTTTCCGAGAAGAATATTTTCGCGCGCCAGGAGCGGGCATGAGTATCGGATCGAAAGGTCACGGCGGGCTTGTTCTGTTAGCGTACATTCAAAACAGGCACCTTCGCCCGGAACAAAAACGCGGGCAAGACCAAAAAATTCCTGAATCGCACCGTCAACCCACGGTTTATTAATCCAATAAGCGAACCGATTGACTGCCAAGCGGGCCTCGCGGTTATCCAGGCAGCCAATAATAACATCCATACGGCGGAAAATACCTAAGCCTAGCGTGGTTGTGATATCGCCGTGAAAATATTGCACATGCACATTTGGGTTCAATTCTTTTGCGCGCGCAGCTGCCACTTCCGCTTTTTTGCGCCCCGAATCGCTTTCGCGGAACAACACAGAGCGTGATAAGTTGGCAAGTTCGATGGTATCGAAATCAACGATGAATAGTGAACCAATACCCATTAAGGCAAGGTTTTTAATCACTTCGTTTCCTAGCGCTCCTGCACCGACTACCATCACTTTGGCGTTTTCCACTTTTTCGCGTTCCCACCATGAAATAAAAGAGAAAGTACCTAACCTATCTGTTTTAAGGTTGGGAATGATAAGTGGTTTTTCTGGAGTGACGGGTAGGCGGTGGGGACCCTGGGGTGAGTCTTCACTGGTGATCTTCACTCGCGATGCCTCCCGCAGAGTTTCACCGTTGCTGGCCATCTGATTTGCCTGTGCCAGATTGTTTTCATTCAGTTCGGAGATAAACCGTCCTACACCGTGACGGGATTCGATCAAATTGATCTCCTCAAGGGTCTTTAATGCTTCCCGTAAGGTGGAGCGGCTTACGCCAAATTGTTTTATGAGGTCACGCTCAGCTGGTAGTTGATACCCACTTTTATAGGTTTCATCAAGTATTTGTGCCGCAATTTGGCTTGCAACAATTTCTGATAATGATTTACGCGGAATTTCAGCCACACTCACCTCGCTTATGGTATATTGGTCTGACCACTATACCATATTATAGGGTAATTTTCTAAAATGTCAATATCTTAAAATGGAATATGTAACTATTCATGAGTTTTACTGTTAAGAATAAAGAGTAATAATTTTTTTATCCAAGAAGGAGAAATTATGGCAAAAATAGCAATATTGACAGATAGTACCGCGTATTTAGAAAAGGATTATGTAAAAAAGCACAACATTCGTGTAATACCGTTGAATCTTCACTGGGGTGAGGATCTCTATAAAGACAATGTGAACATAACCTCAGATGAATTTTATACAAAATTAAAGACATCAGAGACCATCCCGACCACTTCACAACCAACTTATGGTGATTTTGAAGTGATCTTTAAAGAGGACGCGGCTGATTATGACGCGATTATCGCTGTGTTATTATCCTCAGGGATAAGCGGCACAGTAGATTCTGCGCTGATGGCACAGAAATTATTAAAAGATATTCCTATAGAAGTCGTTGACACAAAAACGACAGCGGGTGGGTTGGCAATGATCGTAAATGCAGTCGCCGATGCAGTAGAGAGCGGCAAAACAGCGAAAGAAGCTGCTGATCTTGCTCGCAAAATAGCGAAATCAACTGGCACTTATTTTGTCGTCGACACATTGAAGTATCTTCATAAGGGCGGCCGCATTGGCGGCGCGTCCCGCTATTTTGGAACTGCATTAAACATCAAACCAATTCTTTACCTGAACGATGAAGGAAAAATAGAAGCATTGGAAAAAGTGCGTACAAAGAAGAAAGCTGTTAGCCGTTTAATTGAATTAGTTAAAGAGAAAGCCAATGGCGAAAAATGCCATCTTGCCATCTATCACGCGCAGGCGTTGAAAGAAGCTGAAGCGATGCGTGATGAGATCGAAGGGACACTGGACTGCCATAAAGTAGAAATTTATAACCTCAGCCCAGTTATTGGCGCGCATGTTGGTGAAGGCGCTCTGGGCATTTCTATTCATACTGTAAATTATTAGTCGCTGACATCAAAGAAACAGGCGCAAGCGCGCCTGTTTAATATTTAAATACTTTTTTCTACGGTTTGATATTACAAAAACCTCAGAAGAAAAGAAAAACTATCAATGATGGGATTTTCTATGCCTTTTTGGAAGGGATCAATCATTAAAAAATTTTATGTAATTTATTAGAAATTTCATTAATACAATTGAAAATTCCAGCTGATGGTAAACTTATTGCGCACGAAATAAATTCAAGGATTGGTCTAATGAGAGTTGTCTATCCATTTACTGCAATAGTTGGCCAGGAACGTATGAAACGCGCGTTGATCTTAAATGCGGTTAATCCGCGTATTGGCGGTGTGCTCATTCGCGGCGAGCGTGGAACAGCAAAATCGACTGCTGCCAGAGCCCTGGCTGCTCTGCTGCCCAACGTTCGAGTTGTTGAAGATTGCAGATTTGCCTGCGATCCAGATCATCCAGACACCTGGTGTACTGAATGCCTTGAACGCGCGGAAAAAGGGGAAGAGTTGCCGATTGCGGTCAGAAGGACGCCTTTTGTTGATCTACCTGTTTCCGCAACTGAAGACCGGGTGGTCGGCACATTGGATATTGAATCGGCTATTCAACGCGGAGAACGGCGATTTGACGCGGGAATCCTTGCCTCGGCAAACCGTGGACTTTTGTATATTGATGAAGTCAATTTATTAGATGACCATGTGGTGGATGTGCTCCTGGATTCTGCGGCGATGGGCATGAATATCGTTGAACGCGAAGGAATCTCTTTCACCCACCCCGCACGCTTTATTCTTGTTGGAACGATGAACCCTGAAGAGGGCGAATTGCGGCCGCAGCTGCTGGATCGTTTTGCGTTGTCAGTTGAGATCCACGGCATCAGAACGACACGCGAACGCGTACAGATCATGGAACGCAACCTGGCGTTTGAACAAGATGCGGAATTATTCAGACAGGAGTGGTTGGTAAGAGAAGAGGAATTATCTAGAAGAATTGATCTCGGACGTTCTTTGATCGATGATGTTAAACATACGGAGCGCAACCTTTTGGCGATTGCATCTCTGACCACCTCTTTAAATGTAGATGGCCACCGCTCTGACCTTGTAATCCTTAAAGCTGCCCGCGCTCAGGCTGCAATTGAAGGCCGGACATTCCTTACAGATATGGATATCGCCTTGGCAGCAGAATTAGCGCTGCCGCATCGGATGAAAGGCGGTCCGCTGCAGCACAACAACATGGGGGTTGAAGAGATCAACCAGCAAATAGAACAGCTGATTGGCGCACAAGGCGAAAGCACACAACCCTCTGAAGAGAAAAAGGAACCACCAGAAGGAACTGAACCCCCAAAAAAAGTCTAAGGGGGGAAGAGACGGGTGAACTTCCCTCCCAAAAAGGTGAAGTCCCGATTTCCCCCCAGGATGTTTTCGATCAATTTAATGCTAATTGGTGGGACGGGGGCCAAAAGGTAAAACCTAGCGAATCGTTCATACCCCGCCGATTGGATACCCCTTTAGATAAGATGGTTAGAAGCTATGGCGGGCGGCGTTCGCGTACGCAAACAGAAAAGAAACGCGGAAGATATATCCAAGCCAGGCCGGCAAACGGGAAGACATTTGACCTTGCTTTTGATGCAACACTCAGGGCGGCAGCCCCATTCCAGGAACAACGGAAGAAATCGAATGACAAGGTTGCCCTTCACATTCGACCTGATGACTATATGCGCAAGGTCCGCGTTAGGCGAGCGGCAAACCTGATTTTGTTTGTTGTCGACGCGTCCTGGTCAATGGCTGTCGCGGAAAGAATGAGCGCAACCAAAGGGGCGATCATGTCGCTTCTTACTGATGCATATCAAAGGCGGGATAGAGTTGGTTTGATCGTTTTCCAGAAAGATCGCGCGACATTGGTTATGCCTCCAACAAACTCAGTTCAATTAGCCCAGCGTGCGTTAAGTAATATTCCCGTTGGCGGTAAAACACCGCTTTCAGCTGGATTGCAGTTGGCCTCAGATATCTTGGAAAAAGAATCCGTCCTGCACCCTGATATTATGCCTTTGCTAATTGTTCTCACAGACGGAGCTGGGAATGTGTCCCTTGGAAATTATGCACCGCTTGAGGAATCACACAAGATTGCTGACAATATTGAAAAAAAAGATATCACCAGTATTGTGATCAATATGGAATCTGCCACCTATGACCAGGGACTGGCAGCTGAATTAGCACGCCATCTTGATGCACCATGTTTGTCGATCAGTGATCTAAGAGCAGAACATCTTTATAAGGCTGTACGACAAGCAAGCGATGGTTTAATTAAAAACGAGAACTGAAGAAGTTTAAACTAAGAATATATAATGTTCATAAACCATTGAAGATGATAGAGAGATTTAAAGAGATTAAGCGGGTGCACCTGATCCTTGGAATTGCTATTATTATGGCGATCCCTTGTTATTGTTTTGGTCTGTTCATGCTTTGGAATAGTGATAACTTGACTGAAAGTGAAAAAATGACAGCTACACAAAATGTAACTGAGCCTGGTGAAATAACATTGGCGCCCACATTTACCTATCTATTTATGACTCAAACGTCGACGCTGACTCCAACGATCACACCAACATTTACAGCGACAATTACTTATGTTTTACCAGTAACAGATACGCCAACTCCAACGATTACATACACATCAACCTCAACACTACAACCAACGGAAACATTAATTCCTTCACCTACAAATACAGCAACTAATACTCTGACCCCGTCATCAACAGCGCCTGATCCATTAGTTCCTGCCGAAAACCCATAGTGATTAAATAATCCACTGTTCTTAATGGATTTCTTGAAAGAAAACAATTGGTAGAATAATGCATTACAAAATGAATAAATTGAGAAACTCACATATAAAACAAGTTATTAGAAATTTTATGACTAGTCTGATGATCGTGGTCATATTTCTAACCGGCTGCAATGGGCAAAATATATTAGATATTATTTTTCCGGCAGAAAATTCTGAAACTGAACAAAAAATAACCCAGGGCGAACTTCTTCACGAAGGTGTAAACCAAACAACTGAACCTATTATTGGTCCACCTTCATCAAATAAGATTTCGATTTGGCTGCCTCCGCAATTTGACCCAAATGTGGATACGGAAGCTGGTAAGATGATGCTTGCTCAAATCAAGTTATTTCAGGAACAATACCCTGAATATGAAATTGATATCCGGGTTAAAGCGGAAACCGGTCCAAGTTCTGTTTTCAACACACTATTAATAACCTCTTTAGTTGCACCATCCGCATTACCTTCCATTGTTCTTATTCAACAATCAAACCTTGAAAGTGCAGCAGGTAAGGGAATAATTCAACCTATCCAGGGGTTCTCATCTGCATATGATGAAAACGATTGGTACCCAATTGCTGGTGAAATGGGCGAATACCATGACGAGGTATTTGGCCTTCCCTTAGCAGCGGATGCTATTGGATTGATTTTGAATAGTAATAGGATCGGCAGCGAATATATCTCCTTGACTGATGCAAACAGATTTTTAGATACGGTCGCTTTTGCCGCTGGGAATCTGGATTCTGTAGTCCCACTGATTTTTTATCAATCAATTGGCGGGAAGTTTATAGATGACCAGGGGAATTTATCCATTGATGAACAGTTTGTTAATGAAATGCTCCTATCTATTGAACAATATCGTAAATTTGGTTTATTCCCGGAAACTCTTTTGGATTATCAATCTGAAGAGCAGTTATGGAATGCGTTTACAAGCACCGAAGAAGATAGCGTGATCGCATGGACAAGCCGCCCGCGAGCCACAGCCGAAGATTATTTCATCTCTCCATTACCTGGTATTGGGGATCAAGCTTTCACTTATGCGCGGGGGTGGACCTGGTGCCTTGTTAATCAAAATATCAATCACATAGAACCAAGTATTAAATTTATGGAACACATGAGCGATCCGACATTTTTATCGGAATGGACGCCTACAACAATTTATTTCCCCGTTCGCCCATCTTCGATCGTTGGTTGGGATGAACCGCTGCAAGCGAGCATACAAACAATTATGCAATCGGCCGAATTGCTTCCAAGCGAGATGGTACTCTCCACAATAAAAAGCGATATGATTAAAGCGGTGCAGGATGTGATGCAGGGAATCAGCACACCTGAAGAGAGTACACAAAAAATGATGGAACAATTAGAGGAAATACAAACTGAATGAAGATCGATCTGAGAAAATTTATTGAAAGAATTCGAGGGTACCTTCCAAAATGGGTGAGTTTCCAGAATTTGATTTTCATTACTGTATTTCTTGCATTCATTTTCATTATCGTATGGAGTGAATCTCTATCTCTATTCTTCTCGGTGAACCGACCAGCAGCCATAGCGCAATTACCCACACCCACTATTTTACCGGGGACGCCAACCCCTTTGCCTGAGGAATTACTAAGAAGCAGCGACCAAACCGATGGTGTAATTCTCGGGGCAATCATTATCATTCTGGCAATTGTTACTGGATCAATAGCTATTCTTATTCGGGATAGAGAATAATTTCCTAATCTAATTTTCAACTAAATAACCAAACATAAACAACTTTAATAATCATCTTTCGTATTAATTAATGAACATAAACTAATTCAAGGAGAAATAATGTATAAACAAATCTATTCAAAAATTAAATGTCTGTTC
>JAUSPC010000182.1 GCA_030655835.1 Pelolinea sp. | reverse complement strand
AAACCCGAAAGGTATTATCAATGACTTCTTGTTGAAGACAAGAATAGCTACTCCCCAAACTGCATTTATCAGGTAGATCAACTGGATGAGAAATTTATCTTCCTCTCGCAAAATAAAACTTCTTCCAAGAATATTAAGTGTAGAAGATAGCTCAATGGATAATGAATTATCTTCCCTTAATAAGTTAATTTTTACTAGAAAGGTAAGGATAACAAAAGCCGCGCTAAAAGCAATATAAATAATACTTCTTGCTTTTTTTTCTTTGATCAATAAAAGAAATACAGAAACAAATGCGGGAATTACGATCCATAGCACAGGCGCATTCATTCAACTTCTCCTAATGAGTTTGAAGGTAGAAAATAGACACTTATTAGACAAATTAGAATGATTATCAATGCAAAGATCCCAGTGACAAGGGCAGATCCCTCCAATGAAGAATAGATAACATCAAATCCAACCAAAAACATTAATAATCCTAATACAATTTCAAATGGATCATTGGAAAGGCCGATAAAAAGTATTCCACCTCCCATTATTGCTAAACCGATATACAAATTTGTATATGAAATTGGAATCCACTCATTAATTGAAGGCGCAACAGTCGCAATTACCATCCATACTAGAAAAGCCATTAATAATTTAAAAATGGTTTCAGAAGGGATGCGTTCAGCAGCTGGTAGGTCGTCAGCATTCAATTTGACAGTTCCCAATAACGCTATTCCCATCCAACCAGAGATCAATTTTACTGATGCCAATGCAATTGGCCAAATCTGCAAGATGACGATCAATTCAACTAAATATAAGGATGCCAAACCCGCTAAGCGCATTCTCCAATCAGATGAAACAAACATCCATACGATAGCACCTAAAGCAGAAAAAATAAGCAGATTATTCAAAAACATATTCTTATGTTCCCCCCTGGAAATTCAGGATGGTTATAAAGAGAACCAAGAAAACAATAGACCATAAGATTCCCCCGTCGGCTTCAAATAAACTTGAAAAAAATAATAATAAGTTATCAAGAAGGAAAATAACTCTCTCAATAAAGAACTGGAAACCCATAATAATACTGGGAAGCAATCCGGAATTTCTTTTTTGGATTAGCTTTGATTCAAAAACCGTCTTTTCTGCTCTGAATTGATAGAAACACAATAATGATGAGATCAATACCATTGATAACCCAATCCACCAACTACTTAAACTGCTTATGGATGGTTTGGGGTTTCTTAATACAATTGCACTTGTCGTAAGCAAGGGAAAAAATAAGCCAATCAGGTAAAAAACCTGGTACCAGGGCTCAAGGCCATCAAAATTTCCACTCTTTTTTAATCCATGATTTATAAAACCACTTAAAGCTATGGTCATCGGAATTAACACGAAAAATAGATCAATCCATTGTCCTTGAACTGATAGCTGAAATAACCCTTGAAAAGTCAAGGAAAACGGAATACCAGTTAGAAAAAACCCACTAAGAAATAAAAAAACTTGAAGTTTTGGATCTCGATCCGTGTATAAATATAACCATCCAAATGGGACGATGAGCAAAATGAGCCATATTTCGATATACTCCCCTAATCCAGAAAAGAATATCAAACATAGTACAGACCCAAATGCAAGCAGCAATTTTCGAATTCCAGGAATTTCGTCTTTAACTGACGCCCATTTATACATTTGCAAAATTGCAAAACCAAATAGAAATATTTTAAAGACCAGGCTTGAAATTAGGCCAAGATTTGGTTGGGGCAAGTAAATGAGAAGAAAAAAACTTGTGATGAAAGAAATAATCTTGAGAAAAATGATCATCTTGTTTGGGAAGGATTCAAGATCAGATCTTTCTGAAAAATTAGATGATATTCCTGAATGAAGAAATGCGGCCAAGGGAATTATCAATCCGATCCCCTCAACATTTTTTTCAAACAAACCAAAAGGATTTAATTGGAAAGATCTTGAAATTCCAAAAATCAGGATCAAGCTCCCAAGAAATTTGATCAAGAAATGAAAATAGAATTTATCTGGGCTGAGTACTTTATGGCGAAAATGGAATATGAGTTCCACAAAATCGATCAAAGTCCATCCAATGAGGATTGACCAATAATCACCGGCGAGAATGAAGACCCACCCAGAGACTATCAATACAACCATTTCCACCCATTCATACAAACTTTCACTCCCTTTTATGTGGATAATCGAGGAAAGTAAAAAAGCCAAAAGAAGCGAGAAATAGCTAATACTAATTGGCCAATTTGAATTGTTGATCTGGAACAGTAAATTGACTGGTGAGGTACCTATCATGATCCAATTTTTTATTATCAAAGGAGATATATTGTCTGGCTGAATGATTAATACGATAAGCCAAACCAAGAAAATTGAGATGATAAAAAATAACCATATATACGCTAAGCGGACTCCTCTATAACGAAGGTACAGAGATATTGCCGATGCAATCAAAAGGAATAATATAATACCCGCTATTAGCATAGCTCAGTTTTAGAGGATCGAAATATCTTTGCAATTAATGTATTCGCCCATACCTTTTTTACCTAACCATTCTGACCCATCCACAATTAGATTTCCCCGCAGAAAGACTTTCTCAATTGTTCCTTTAAGTTTCCACCCCTCATATAAGTTGTAATCTGTACGCTGTTTAGAAAATTTAGTGCCAAAAATAATTTCTTTATCAGGATCCCATATGGTTATATCCGCGTCAGATCCAGGCATGAGCGTTCCTTTTTTTGGATATAAGCCAAAAATCTTGGCTGGATTTGTGCTAGTGAGCTCTACAAACTGATTAGCGCTGATCTTACCACTCACCACTCCATAAGTCCATAAAACAAGAAGCCGATCCCCAACGCCGGGGAGTCCGTTTGGTATTTTTGTAAAATCATCTTTCCCCAATTCTTTCCCAAGAATGGCTATCATCTGCCCTTCATATTCTATTGGTTTGGTGCCATCATAATAGAATGGGCAATGGTCAGTTGCCATGACCTGCACGGTCCCATCCATAACTGCCCTCCAGATGCCAGCATTATCTTCTTTTGAACGCATCGGCGGTGAACATACCCATTTTGTGCCATCTTCCCTTTTTAGATCCTCTTCCGTGAAGAACATGTATTGCGGGCAAGTCTCTCCCATTACAGGCAGTCCTGACTGCCGGGCATTACGAACGTGGTCTACCCCACCTTTTGTATTCATGTGGACAATATAGACAGGTGCACCAGTTTGTTCTGCTAGCGAAATCACGCGATAAACGGATTCAACCGACCCTAACGATGGTCTGGTTAGGGCATGCCATTCAGGTGTGGTTTTTCCTTCAGATAATGCTTTTTTCACAAGATAATCGATCACATCTCCATTTTCAGCATGAACCATGACAAGTAAATTATTTTCTTTTGCTATACGCATAACCTGATAAATCTCACCATCCATTAACCGCAGCCGATCATTATATGCAGTAAATACTTTAAGTGAATTAATGCCTTCTTTCTGAAGGAGCGGTAATTCCTTGGCTACCCTATCATTAAATTTTGAAATATTCATATGGAACCCATAATCCACCGCTGCTTTATCATCAGCTTTTCGATGCCAATTATTCACATTCTTGATCAAGTCTTCATCATCTTGAGAAATAAAATCCATAACCGTTGTTGTGCCACCAAACGCGGCTGCTTTATGGCCAGTGTAGTGATCATCAGAAGAAACGGTGTTGAACATTGGCAGGTCAAAATGTGTATGCACATCCACTCCGCCTGGAAGTACATTTAGACCTTCCGCGTTTATGATCACCCCGTCCGGTCCTATTTTCAGGTCTTGACCGATCGACTTTATGATTTCATTCTCAATAAGAATATCCGCTGTGAATGACTCGGAAGCTGTAATAATACTTCCGCTCTTAATTAATGTTTCCATAGTTACCTCTTGTAACCATTGTATATTAACTTAATGAAATGAGGGTCAGATATTCTGATACCAATCGGGATTTTCTCGTATCAAATGAAGGTTTCCTAGCATGATCAAAATATTTTCATCCAGATCAAGATCATTCTGATCGATGTCACTTTTCGTTTGAAAATTTGAAGCTTTCTCCCGTAATGATCGCCAGAGTATTTTTCGTTCATTTGAACGTACCACCAGGTCGTTGATAGTTTCAGCGTTTGATAAATAATTACCAGTAGTGTAAAGAAACGTGATCCGCTTCCACTTACCAGCGCGGATCGGTCGATCTAACTCAATCAGGGGTCCGAGTTGGATCTTATAATATTCCTCATCAGCACGGGGATGATCAGGTTCCTCTCTGATGATCTCTTTTCTCGTGGTCAGCTCCACGCCCTGTACTGCCGCAACTGTTTCGATGCAGTGAGAATGCCCTTCGCCAAAAACAGCCGGCTGATAAAAAGCAATATAGTCTACCTGGACAATTTTTGGTGCAAATCGAAATGGAATACGATACCAACCCAAAATCCGTGCGATTTCAAGGTCACGAGGAGTGGGAATGATAGCTGTGAGAATTAAAGCATGAGGCGGAATGGTTTCAGCTTCTCGTTTTTGATCCCATTCCGCCATTAATATTTCCTCTAAATTAGACCAACCTTGTTATTAAACTCAACGATTCGTTCATCGATCTCGTCAATTTGTGATTGGAATTCAGTCCAGTAATTTTCATCATACCATTGGTCCATAATTTCTTCGTAGGTTCTTCCCTGTTGTTCAACCCAAGTAAAGTATTTAAGGTTATGGACACGGTGCTGGTCAGCGTATGTCAGATCAAGCAGATTTTCCGTATTTTCACCTTCCAAGTATTTTGCAAAATGTACCGCGGCATCCATTTCTGTATAAGCACCATACTCCTCATGCATCTCTTTGAGGCGGCTT
>JAUSPC010000166.1 GCA_030655835.1 Pelolinea sp. | reverse complement strand
GTAGATCATGGTCTTATCCTTTCTTTTGTTTAATTGACTTCTGAAAGGATACCGTGATCCACTCTTTTTTGAAATTACAGAAAATTCGTTACACTAGCTGTACTTGTCTTTATTTTAATACTCCTTGTGTATTGTTTTTATGTTTGTCTTACAGTTGATAGTATCCCAAATCAATATGAAGCTATTATGAAGAGAATTTGGCGTTTATAAGAACTTTCAATAGCTACTTTTCCATATATTTTATGGCAGACAACATCCACACGTACCTTTAACTTATCTTAGGTATCTGAAAAGATCAGGTCATTTTCTGAATAGAGGTCAAGGTTGAGAATCAGAACATTTGGAATTGGTAAACCGAGCAATTCCTCAATTTGCTCTCGAGATACATCCCAATTAGACACTTCCTGGAGAGTTGCCCTTCCCTATATAATGTCATATTTGTCTTCCATGTATTCGTTTTCCAAAGTTTCATAAACCGGAAAAGAAATACGATTTACTCTTGACGTTGACGTTACGTTAAGGAGTATGATAGGGGAAAACTGGGTGAGATGATGGCATATACGATAAAAGAAATTGCGGATTTAGTAGGCGTAACAACCCGCACAATCAGATATTATGATCAGATCGGGCTCCTTGCTCCTGTCGTTCTTGGCGAAAATGGGTATCGCTATTATGATTCTGAAAGTCTACTTCAGCTACAGCAGATCCTATTCTTTCGAGAGTTGGACGTCCCTTTGAAGGAAATAGAAATCATCATCAATCGACAAGGTTTTGGGTTGGCAGGATCGCTGGAAAAACACCGGTTATCGTTAAGAAAAAAGGTAAAGCGTCTGCGGACCTTGATAAAAACAATTGACACTACTTTGGATGCACTTAATGGAGAAAAGAAAATGGCAGGAAAAGAATATTTCAATGGATTTGATGAATCCCAATATGAAGATGAAGCAAAAGATCGTTGGGGCAAAACCTTACAATATAAAGAATCGAGCAAAAAATGGGCAGGCTATTCAAAAGAACAAAGGGAAGTGATAAAAACCGAAGGGAGACACATAGCTACTCGGATGGTTGGCGCAGACGCCAAGTCTGCTCCAGATGACCCGGATGTACAGGCGGCGATCGGTGAATACCACGCCTATCTGAATACATATTTCTACACGTGCGATATAAAATTCTTGCGGGGATTAGCGGATATGTGGGCGGAGGATGCTCGCTTTGCTGTCAATTATGAGCGCATCCGCGAGGGTGGGGCAGCGTTCGTCAGGAAAGCTGTACACGTTTTCTGTGATAACCATCGTTAGGGATGAGATAAGTCCAAGGAAAAATATTTCCAAACAAAACAAAAAACATATACTTTCGAATTTAGGAAGTTCGTGTTTAGTATTCAAAAGCTTTCAATAGGCTGCTTTGACTTTGACCTATATAATTATGTTGATGTTAGCTATATCCCATCTCCAAGAGGAATTCGGCCAGCTTTTCAAGCACTTCGGGCATATCCTTTCGCCCAAATCCGATTCGAAAATGATTACTAGGAAAACCTAAAACTGAAGCGGGTAGAAGCATCACACCTTTCTTTTCCATCAATAACTCACAAAATTTGTCAGTAGAAAAATCAAGTTGCAACTTAGGAAAACATACTGTTCCACCGATTGGTCGATACCAGGAAAAAACAGACTTTTGTTCCTCAAAAAAGTCACCAAGGATCTCTAAATTCCGAGAGATAATTATGCGGTTGCGTGCTAAGATGGTTTCTTTGGCACGCAGCGCGATGATAGCAAGTATCTCGCTGGGAGCAGATCCGCAAATGGTGGTGTAATCTTTGAAAGATTTTACTTTTTCAAGCAAAGGTAATTCTTTAGATACCAGCCAACCGACACGCAGCCCTGGTAATGAAAAAGATTTCGATAAACCAAAGAGAGAGATCCCCATTGGGTAAAGTTCACATACAGAAGGTAACCGATCGGTTTGATTTTGCTCCGTGAATCGGTACATTTCGTCAGAAAAGATGCGAATGTCTTTAACGTTTGCTATCGCTATTAATTCATCCATTTCTGACCGACTAATAAGTGCTCCTGTTGGGTTATGGGGAAAATTTATCACGATCAATTTTGTGTTTTCACGAATAAGAGGTTTCAGATCCTGTATTGAAAATGTGTGACTATGTTCAAGATCGGGCAGCCATTTGCTAACCTGACATCCGATAGACGCGGCAATCTCGAATAGGGATTAATAACCAGGAAAAGTGGTGATGACATGATCTTGTGGCTCGAGAAGGACATTCATGGCGATGAAAATGCCCTCTTCAGGAGCTACTTCCACAATGGAATCAGGCGAAATTCCCGTGTAAAGATTTGAAATCTCTTCTAGAAGAAGTGGATGTCCCTGCGAATCCGTGTATCCGAGCGAGAGGTTTTCCCATAGCATGCGGGTTTCCTCGTCTGCCATTGCAAGCAGTTCTTTCAGGGTAAGCGGTTCTACGTCGGAACAGCTTAATAAGTAAGGCGCAGAAAACTCATATTTGGTGAAATATCGTTCGAGTGTAAACGGATTGATCTTCATATTATTAATAACTTGTTAGTTGTAAAAAGCAAAAGTAAAACAAGATCAGTTATAACGTACGCGTGTTGCAGCATCAGCCATCGTTGTTACGATACGGGGTTTCCAAACCGGATCTTCCCACGTTCCGAGGCGGGTGTGCATATCCAAATATTTCTGGGGGATGGGGTGGGTGCCAATAACTACATCGACATTAAAGCGGTTTTTAAGAAATTCGACAAAAGTATCTATATACGGGCAGGGAGGATAACCAACGATTAAACCTGTAGCCAGATGTATGACCTGTGCACCGTTTTTAACCATTTCATCACCAGCGTATTCAATATTGCCGCCGGGGCATCCATCACAGGTTGTATATCCTACCAGTTCAATCTCCGTTTCTGAGTAGATCGAGAAAGCACCTTCCCTCTCACGTATTGCGCGCAGACATTTTCCGCCTGCACAGCGCCTATAACGGTCACAGATGATAATACCGATTTTAGTGGTTGATTCCATTTGCATACCTTTCTGGTTTACAACTGATGTACTAACTTCACTATATTACCAATATAAGTCTGTATTGTTAAGGGAATAAAAAAAGCTTTTTATAGGATTAAAGGAGCGGCGGTGCACGATGCACGGACCAAATTCTTCGATTGCCATGCGGTGCTGCGCTGTTCCATATCCCTTGTGTTGAGCGAAACCGTAGACAGGGAATTGCTTGTCAAGTTGCCTCATATACTCATCGCGTGCGGTTTTTGCGAGCACGGAAGCGGCTGCGATGCTGAGCGAACGGCAGTCTCCTTTGGGAAGTGAAAGCTGGGGGCAAGAACAATCACGGATCTGGATGTAATCCACAAGTAGATAGTTTGGTTCATACACGAGCTCATCGAGTGCGCGCTGCATGGCTAGGCAGGTGGCAGGTACAATTCCAATTTCGTCGATTTCGATGTGGGATGCCGAGCCGATCGTCCAGGCGACTGAGGCGGACTGAATACATCCGCGCCATCGCTCTCGCTGTTTTGGAGTCATGCGTTTAGAATCACGTACGCCATCAAGAAGGTCAATCACTCGATTATCGGTGGGTAGGACAACTGCAGCAGCGTATACTGGACCAGCCCAGGCGCCGCGTCCAGCCTCGTCTAGTCCTGCTACAACACGAAATCCTTCTTCCCAAAGTTGATTTTCATATTCAAGTGTGGGTTTTTCGGGGATAATATATGCTTCACGCTTCTGCATGATATTTTCCTCGCAGGTCATTAAAACGGATCTTCAGCAGGTCAGTGCCCATTCTGAATGAATCCCGAAACACCTTAACTGTGCTATGTGGATGGTGGTGCCAATGGATGGGGATCTCAACAATTTTAAATCCCAACTTTTGTGCGATAAAAAGCGCTTCAACATCAAATGTCCAACCAGTGATAGTAAGTAGAGGAAAAATTGCATTCACGGTATCCTCTCTAAAAAGTTTGAATCCGCACTGGGTGTCATTTAGTTCGTGGATAAGCAATATACGCACAAGCCAGTTGAACGCCCGTCCGATAAGATGTCTATATTGAGGTTCATCATACCGCACAGCGCCTAAAGCTTCACGAGAACCAATCGCGATAGGCGCGCTGAGTTCCAACGGGGGCATAAATTTGGCTATTTCTTCAATTGGCATCGAAAGATCTGCGTCGCATATGAAGCGATAATCCCCGCGGGCTTTGAACATACCCTGCCGGACTGCCCATCCTTTTCCACGCCTATCTTCGTGCAGCACAGTTAGGCAACAAATCTCTGATTGCATATCGTTGGCTATCTGATATGTTCCATCGGAGCTGCCATTTTCCACTACGATGATCTCGGATGAATAATCCTGCGCGGTTAGATACGCATTGATCTTGCGCAGCGTTTCGGGCAACCGACTTGCTTCATTGAAAGCCGGGATGATGATGGATAAAAATGGTTTTTTCATTCATACCGCCACTTATTCAAGGTTAAGATTATTGTATCAATAAAGGATTTCTTACTAAGAATATTTTTAGAGTCAGTTAATTGGTGATGAAGTGATAATCATTTTCTATAAATGACCAGAGGCAAGATTAAGGTCAAGGTATATGACATGATTGGATCCACACATCTAGATTCCGGTTTTTTAGAATACCAACATAACCGTTCACTGTGGATTTATCACAAAAACCTTCAAGGGATTTAATGGTATCTGTATATTCGATCTGAAAAACAACTTTTTCTTGCTCGGTAAATAAGAGAAAATCCTCACACTCATTGTAGTTAGTGCAGTCTTCAAGTATGGCAAAATCGAAGTGGTCCACCAGATCAGCAACCTGCTCATTGTTATTCTTCATGCCTATCGCCAATCCGCGCTGATGGGCCTGTTCACTGAGCCAGATATTGTACGCAAGCTAATCTTGTGAAGTGATAATGAAACCTGTGTTTTGCTGAAATCCGTTGGTATTATCAGCATCAACCCCGTCACATCCTTTGGATAAAGCCAAGTCAAAACGAGCGCCGATGATGCTTCTGAAGGCCTCATAATTGCTAACATCCAACCAGCGTTCCCCTTCCCAGCCAATATAATCCTTACCTAACACGGTACTGGGAAAATCACTCGCATCTGGGCGATATTCTTCCCAGGCTCCAGTATTTAAATAGCAGATCACTTTCTTCCCGGATTGGTGCAGAGAATCGATGATCTCCTGGGAGGTTTCAAATAGGTCAAGCTCAAACACACTCGCATCAACAGATAGATCCGGAGGATAGTCTGAAAGCTGAATTTGAAAAGCATCTGAAGGGGATGGAGACCAGTAATAAGGTGAATTTGATTTAGGTGTGGTATCAATGATTGCATTTGTCGGAAGTGTTTCTGCAGGTGTAGGGATGCACGCGGAGAGAATTGATATTGACAAAAGGAACCCCCATGAACGGATATTATTAGTTGTGGGCATGTTGATGCTTGATCAAACTACATTTTTTTTGGATCTAGATTAACAATAATAGTCGGGGTGGGCGGACTTGAACCGCCGGCCTCTGCGTCCCAAACGCAGCGCGCTGCCAACTGCGCTACACCCCGGCGTGTAGAGTATAATCGTATCATGCCCAAACCGTCAAGGAAGGGTATTTTTTTCAAAATCAAAGGGAAATTTGCGTGCGTGAAAAAAAACTGGTGGTCATCCGTTCAATAATACCCGTTATTTTCTTAATCATTTTTCTGACTGGTTGCAGCCAACCTGAAGTAGTACCAACGGCAACAGTTTTTCCCCCCCCATTAACACCCCAGGCGACACAACTTACTCAGTCAACCGATCCAATTGATCCAAATCAACAGGTACAAACTGCCGAAGAATGTTCAAGTGGCGGTACAGTTGAGCGTTATCAACTTGATTCCACACTGCTGAATGGGGCGCTGTATTTCAGTGTCTATTATCCGCCATGTTATTCAGACGCAAAACCGGATGGATATCCAGTTCTGTACGCTTTGCACGGGCAAAATTTTAATGATGAAATGTGGGTTGATCTAGGGGCAGTTGAGACTATTGATAGGTTAATTCTTGACGGAGAAGCCGAACCATTTTTAATGGTGATGCCATTCGAGGAATTTTATTTTCGAGAGGCCGAAGGAAATAATTTTCCAATTGCCCTGAAAGAAGAAGTTATCCCATGGGTTGAAGGATCGCTCAATGTTTGTGCTGAAAAGACATGTCGGGCAATTGGAGGAATTTCACGTGGGGCATCCTGGGCTGCCCGAATTGGATTAGCTGAATGGGATTATTTTGGTTCCGTTGGCGCGCACAGCCTGCCAACATTTAGGGGAGATATTGGGCAATTACCAGAATGGCTGGAAGCGATCCCGTTTGGTGAGGAACCGCGTATTTACCTGGATACAGGACGGTTTGATCCAGAGGTGAAAAATTCCTACCGATTTGAACAAGTGCTTAATGAAAAAGGTATTCCTCATGATTGGCACATGAATAATGGACGACATAATGAAGCTTACTGGCAGCAACATATGTTGGAATATATACGCTGGTATGTTGCTGGTTGGGACATCGATAAATGAAACAAGGTTTGTTGCTTTTTATAGTTTGTTTGCTTTTTATAGGACGCGGAACACAATTTTCAGGTGAGATCAAAGAAACGATCGCTCCGATACCAATTTTGACCGAGACCCCCACTGCATTAATCGCACCAACTTCAGAAGGATGTGCGGAGACACGCGGGCGATTCGAATTCATAGAAATACCTTCTGATCTGATGAGTTATCCAATGGAAGCACGGGTTTACCTGCCGCCTTGTTATGATATAGATCTAGAAACAAACTATCCGGTACTCTATTTTCTGCACGGGCAGAGTTTTAAGGATGACCAGTGGGATCGTTTGGGCGCCGATGAAACACTGGATGAGATGATAAATTCAGGAGAATATGATCCTTTCATCATTGTGATGCCCAAAGAGACCAATTACATGATCGATCAATGGACATCAAAATTTGGACCTTCTTTGGCAGAAGAATTAGTACCGTGGGTGGACAACCAATATCGGACGATATCGGAGAGGGCTGGAAGGGCGATCGGTGGTTTATCTCGCGGTGCGGCCTGGGCAATGCGTACGGGGATGCTCTATTGGGAGACATTCAGCTCTATTGGATGTCATTCATTCGCGCCGTTCCGCGGGGATTTTAATGAAGCACCATTCTGGTTTAAAGCGATCCCGCAAGAGAGATTACCGCGTATTTATATTGATATGGGTGTGTTGGATGTGAACCTGGACCCGGCGAATGTGTTTGAGACACGGTTAACGAAATACCGTATTCCACACGAATGGCATATATTTTTGGGCACGCATAATGAAGCATACTGGTCAGCCCATGTCGAAGATTATTTGAAATGGTATGCTGAAGGGTGGAAGTAACAAAGTTGGAAACATCCTCGAAAAGACCATTTGCCGGCTAATCCGCTTGATATAATTACGCTTATGAGTCTAACCTTACAAGAAGTTGAACATATCGCCCTGTTGGCACGCCTGGAATTAAGTACTGAAGAAAAACGGCTTTACCAACAGCAGTTATCAGATATTTTAGATCATGTTGCGCAATTACAAAAACTGAACACCGGGGATATCTCCCCATCGTCCAGTGTCCTTCCCCCAAGATCGCGTTTGCGAGCAGATACCGCTAAAGAAGGTCTCGCTCCTGATCAGATGTTACTAAATGCGCCGGATGTGGAAGAAAACCAATTTAAAGTACCTCCGGTGCTGGAATGAAAGAAATAAAGAACTTAGTAGATCTGACCGTGACAGAAGCGGTCGAAGTGCTTTCAAGCGGACAGATATCAAGCCGTGAATTGACCGAGGCGTATCTAGAACGTATTTCTGAACATGAAAGGGATATTCATGCTTTTATCACCACAACCCCTGATTTGGCTTTGAAGATGGCAGATGGAGCGGATACCAAACGGTTAAAAGCAACAAAAGAAAATGAAAATATCCCGCCTTTACTAGGGCTGCCGCTTGCGATTAAGGATGTATTGTGTGTAGAAGGTGTGCGAGCGACATGCGGGTCAAAAATATTGGAACAATTTACCCCCCCTTTTAATGCAACTGTTGTTGAAAACCTTCTTAATGCGGGTGTTGTTGTTTTAGGAAAGACCAACACGGATGAATTTGCGATGGGCTCGTCCACTGAGAATTCTGCTTATGGTGTGACACATAATCCGTGGAATAAGGAACGAGTTCCGGGTGGTTCAAGCGGAGGATCGGCAGCTGCGGTAGCAGCAAAATTCTCCCCTGCAGCGCTGGGAACAGATACTGGCGGTAGTGTCCGCCAGCCAGCCTCATTCTGCGGGGTGACTGGGATCAAACCGACCTACGGAAGGGTTTCACGGTATGGATTGATCGCTTACGGTTCTTCGCTTGATTCTGCTGGAGTACTTGCCCGTACTACTGAAGATGTAGAAATAATATTCCGTTTAATGGCAGGGTATGATGAGCGAGATGCTACGTCTATTGATGCGCCAGTCGCAGATGCAGTTTGCCGTGATGGTGCGGACGTTAAGGGGTTGCGCATCGGGGTTCCGAAAGAATATTTTATTGAAGGTATTCAGCCGGAAGTTGCACAATCTGTACGAACCGCTGTTGAGACTTTCCGGGATCTGGGGGCTGAGATCATTGACATTTCCCTTCCGCATACCGAATATGCGCTACCGGTATATTATCTGATCGCTCCAGCGGAAGCATCGGCCAATCTTGCGCGTTTTGATGGCGTTCGCTATGGCCTGCGGGCATCAGATGAAAATATGCTAAAAATGTATACTGAATCACGCGGTGCGGGTTTTGGACCAGAGGTTAAGCGGCGCATTATGCTTGGTACCTATGCGCTTTCAGCGGGCTATTATGATGCGTATTATGGGCAGGCACAAAAAGTACGAACATTAATCAAATCAGATTTTGAAAATGTATTTTCGAAAGTAGATGTGATCGCTGCCCCTGTTGCACCCACAACCGCCTTTAAGATTGGCGGGCACGGGGACGATCCACTGGCAATGTATTTGGAAGATGTGTTTACCCTGCCAGCAAACTTAGCCGGAATCCCGGGGCTGGCTTTTCCAACAGGATTTGATAGCGATGGTTTACCGATCGGTATGCAGTTGATGGGAAAGCAATTTGATGAGCCGACCCTTTTCAAATTAGGGTATGTATTTCAACAGCACACGGACTGGCATCAAAGGACGCCTCATTTGTGATCAATAAAATTATTTTACAGTTAAAACATATCAGGAGGTAAGAATGTACATCGCAATTGATATTGGAGGTACAAATATGCGCATTGCATTGGTGGACATTTCGGGCGGGGAAACGATCGTTAAATTGGAATCCCACCGGGTACCTCAAGATTATTCTATCGGAATTGAAAAACTTAGCGGGTATATATCGACCCTTTCAAAAGGACAGAATATCCAGGGTGTTGGGGCATGTTTTCCGGGGATCATTGATAAAAACGGTATGGTCTCAACCGCGAACAATTTACCTGATTGGGCTATGAAACCGATTAAGGAGACGCTTCAGGAGCGGTTCAGTGTACCTGTTAAATTGGTCCATGATGCACAGGGCGCGGCGATCGGCGAAGCACTGTTTGGCGCAGGGAAGGGATATGATCGCTTTGTGTATTTCATCTGGGGAACAGGCATTGGCGCGAGTGACGTAAAGAAGATTGATGAAAAACAGTACTTTATGTTTTCTTTTGAAAATGGGCACCATATTATGGATTGGGATGGAAAGCAATGTAACTGCGGGCAGAAAGGATGTCCGGAAGCATATTTAGGTGGAGATATGTTATGCGAGTATTTTGGTTCTGATATGGAAGATATATCGGATGATGATCCGCGTTGGGATTTTGTGGTTCAAAAAGCGGCCCAGGTAGTATTAAATACATTGATCTTTCACCCGGTGGATCTGTTTATATTCAGTGGCGGTGTTATAAACCGACGTCCATTCTTGTTGGACCGTATCAGACCAATCATGCAGCAGCGGTTGGAGATGTTCCCGATTCCGGAAATGGTCCTGGCACAAAAAGGAGACCAGAGTGCGTTGTTTGGATGCGCCGGGTCTTTCCTGATCGACCTGGTTTGACGAATTTTGGAGGGGCTTTTTATAGAAGCCCCTCTTTTATTTTGTTAGTTAGTCAGGGTGCTGGTGCTATTTTCGAAGCCTTTTCCGCCTTGTTGACCACTGCCTATACCGGTTTCAAAACTCCCTGCCATGATCTCCTCAAAGGCTGCGAGTGAAAGATATTGCGGTTGGAAAATTTCACCTGTCTGCCTTTCAAATGTGGAGACGAAGGAACGTAGATGGTTTCGCGAGCCCGCAAGCAGATTCTCATATACTAGAGTGAGATCGGCCACTTCTGTTTGAGTTAGATACTCTTCCAGATCGAGAATGTCGATCTCTTCCACAGCCGTGCCTACTTTGATTGCTTCTGCCAAAGAGACCGAACCCATTTCCACCAATTGGTCATATAGAGCCTGAAGATCCTGGTTGTCGAATTGACCTAACGCATTACTTTCTGCTGTGTTAGGGATCCCATATCTTTCCATCAGGTTTTTAACTGCTTCAATATGGCTCAATTCACTGTTAGCAATATTTTGGAAAATAGGCTGTCCCCAAAGATCATATAGAACCATATATACATCATGGGCTAATTTCTCTTCTTCGACCATGAAAAGCAGTCCTACTACTTCATTTTCTGTAAGCAAACCGTTTTTTACGGCAGAATATTCTGACACCTGACTATTGACGGTTGTGTTAGCAGTCTCAACTTGCTGATCTTCCTCAATAACAGATGTAAGAACCTGGGGTGCCTCCGCCTGTTCCGGAGTGTTGCTGCAAGCACTAATAACACTTGCGAAAATTATCAGAACCAGGAAAATTGTGTACTTTTTCATTTTTACCTCATTTATTTTATATTAGGAATCATAATCACATTATATAAAGCCAATTTAAAACTAATATGAAGAATTGATGAAGGAAAAAACCAAGATAGGGTGGGATATTCACCATATTTCATCAACTTTGAAAGATTGTGGAAACCTTAAACATCAACTACCATCGGTATCTGAATGAAAAATCATGTTTATGATAACTTTGAAATGCTAATCTTTATGTATAATTTCAACCCTGAATATTTATTAAATGCGAGGTGCAAATGAGGGATGTTACTTTGGTTTCAAGTGTAGAAGAATTAATGGTATTGGATTGGTCGCAATTTAGTCCTCTTTTTGTTGAATTGGAAAAAACGGATTTAACCAAGACAACCATAATGGATTGGTTAAAGAACTGGACGATAATTAGTGATGTACGGGATGAACTGTATAACCGGTTATATGTCGCTACAACGGTGAACACAGCTGATAAAAACGTCCAAGATCGCTTTGATCATTTCATGGACGATATCTTTCCAAAAGCGAAGGCGGCTGAGCAGAAGTTGAAAGAAAAACTGCTCGCCAGCGGCTTATCCGTCCCCGGTTTTGAGATCCCGCTCCGAAATATGCGTACAGAAGCGGAATTATTCCGGGAAGAAAACCTGAAGTTAATGGTGGAAGAAGAACGGTTGAATAATTCGCATGACCAGGTGATGGGTGCGCAAAGTGTGACTTGGCAGGGAGAGGAAAAAACTGTCCGGCAGATGGAAGTGGTACTCCGGAATACAGACCGCGAGAAGCGGAGAGCAGGTTGGGAGTTGATGGCTGAGAGGCAGCTTGCTGACCGCCAGACTATCAACCAACGGTGGGTGGATTATGTAAAGCTGCGGGAAAGAATTGCAGAAAACGCAGGGTTTTCTAATTACCGATCATATCGGTGGAAAGAATTAATGCGTTTTGATTACATACCAGAGGACTGCAAAGCTTTCCATAATACGATCGAAAAAACCGTAGTTCCTGCTGCGCAGAGAATGGCAGATCGAAGGAAGAAAAAACTTGGTATTGATACTCTGCGTTATTACGACCTATTTGTTGACCTATCAGGGAAACCCCCATTGAAGCCATTCAGCAATGTATATGAAATGAAAGATAAGGCATCAGCAATTTTTCATCATGTACTGCCGCAGTTTGGAGAGTATTTTGATCAGATGGATAAAGAAGGATTATTGGACCTGGATAATAGAAAAAATAAAGCGGTGGGAGGGTATTGCACTGGTTTTTCTTTTACGAAGCGGCCATTTATCTTTGCGAATGCGGTTGGGATCCATGATGATATTCAGACTCTACTGCATGAGGGCGGACACGCCTTCCATGCGTTTGAGTCATTCAAGCTTCCTTTCTTTCAGCAATATTCCGAATCCGCGATCCCCATCGAATTCGCTGAAGTAGCTTCAATGGCGATGGAATTTCTGTCATCCCCATATTTAAGTAAAGAGTTTGGCGGATTTTATTCTGAAGCGGACACAGCTCGCGCCCGAGTTGACCATATCGAAGCAGATATATTTTTCTGGCCGTATATGGCAATTGTGGATGCATTCCAACACTGGGTGTACGAGAATCCTGAAGAAGGAAAAGATCCACAAGCATGTGATGCGGTGTGGACAGACCTGGAAAAACGCTTCCGCCCGTATATCGATTGGAGCGGGTATGAGGATGTGATGATGACTGGATGGCACCGAAAAGACCATATTCACCAAAGTCCTTTTTATTACGTGGAATACGGATTAGCGCTTCTTGGAGCAACGCAGATCTGGAAGAATTCGCTGGAAGACCATCAAAAGGCAGTTGGCGCTTACAGACAGGCGCTGTCTTTGGGCGGAACAGCCACCTTACCCAAATTGTTTGAAACAGCAGGAGCAAGATTTACGTTTGACGCGCAGACACTTCAGGATGCAGTGGGTCTTATGGAATACACGCTTTTGACCTTAGAACAGTCATATTAAATCTTGAGAACGCGAACCGAGAAAATAAGCGGGATATTGTTCGATTATTTCTTTTTATTAATGTACAGGTTAATACATATTGACGTGTAATTTATTATCAAGTAGTATATGCATGCTCTTAGTGTATTGATGAAACGTTAGTCTGGTTAAAATATATGCGTACACAAATAAGTATCCAAAAAACCGCTTCACCTAACCTTTTGTTCTACTATACACACTCACTTAAATCCCCACACTCAATTTACCGTTGGCTCGCGGTTTGGAAAAAATAGCAGAAGATCATCATCTTGATTAATTTGATGGTCTTTAATTATTTAAATAGCAGATTGCAATTTAAATTTTTAGCTTAACTTATTAATATGAGGAGATAGATTATGGGAAATCAAGATGTACACAGGGGACGGCAACACCACATTGATATGGGAAAAGGAGATATAGCGCCTACGGTATTGATCCCTGGTGATCCTGGCAGGGTTGAAGTATTTGCCAGTTTGATGGATGACGCAAAGAAAATAGCAGAAAAACGTGAATATATAACCTATACAGGCACAAAGGATGGAACGCCGATCAGCTGCACAAGTACCGGGCTTGGAACTCCACCAACGGCAATAGGTGTGGAAGAGCTGATACGCATTGGAGCGAAGAATATTATTCGTATTGGGACTTGTGGAGCGATCCAGAGCTTCCTTGAACCGGGGCACATGATCATCGCGACCGGAGCGGTGCGCGGGGAGCACACTAGCGAAGAATTGATCTCTATGGAATATCCGGCAGTGGCAGATTACCGGGTAGTGCGTGCTCTCGTGGACGCCTGTGAGAAATTAGACCTACCTTACCATTTAGGCATCATTCGAACGCACGACGCTTTCTATTTAGAATCCCCCTGGGCATTGGGTGATTATCGAGCGCGGTTAAAACCGTGGGTGGATATGGGCGTCTTGGCATTAGAGAATGAATCTTCCACACTGTTCACGATCTGCAGCATGCAGGGTATACGCGCGGGAACGATATTGGCTAGCGGATATTCGATCTTAGAAGAACATGAAGAGAAAATACATCAGGAAGAAAATATCCGCAATATGGTTCGCGCTGGAATAGAAGCCGCCAAGCTACTGCATGAGCGCGGATTAGCATAGCAAAAAGGAGAGGATTCCAAAAAATGGAAAAACAACACCATTTAGATCTGGTTCCTGGAGATGTCGGCGAAACAGTTTTTCTTCCAGGCGACGTCCATCGGGCAAAGTTCATCGCAGGCCTATTTATTGAAGCAAAATTTGTAGCGTATAAACGGCAGTATGTGACCTATACGGGAACATATAAAGGTGTTCGTATGAGCGTTACATCAACAGGAATCGGATGTCCCGCGCTGGCTATTGCCGTCGAAAAATTGATCAACGTGGGCGCAAAAAACTTTATTCGCATTGGTACATGCGGTGCCTTGCAAAAATATGTCAAATTGGGTGATATTATCATTGCTACCGCAGGGGTGCGTGGTGACGGCACAAGCAGAGAGTATTTTCCACTAGAATATCCAGCGGTAGCTGATTTTCATCTCCTAGAAGCCCTTGTACAAGCCGCCGATGATATGCACGTAAAACCACATGTCGGAATCGTGCGCGGACATGATACGTTCTATGCGGAAAGCATCCTTACTGATGGGGATTATCTGGCAAAAGATAAACCGTGGATCGAGAGCAATGTGCTCTCAGTTGAAAACGAGACCCCCACGCTCTTTACGCTCACAACTGTTCGAAAATGCCGCGGAGGCACAATTCTGACCCCTGTCGGGCATCATTTATTTCCTGATGAAGTCATTTCTGCTGACGCATTGAAAAATTCAATTGCATTGGAAACGAAGATCGCATTGGAAGCGGCGGTTATATTAGATAACCTTGAAAAAAATGGAAACTAAATAATACATGTCTATCACTGTATATAACGAACGTATTGAAGAAAATTACAAGTGGAATTTCTTTTGGATGACGCTTGATAACATGATGTTTTTCTTTATATTTATGGGGCTTTCCCCTTATACTATTCTGCCTTTTTTCGTAGGGCATTTCACAGAGTCGAAGGTTCTAATTGGGTTAATTCCAACAATGTTTTTGATAGGCTCCACAATCCCGCAGATCTTTATGGCGAAATTTCTCCGTAACAGAAGGAAGAGAAAAAAATACCTGGTGATCAGCGCGTCTCTTCAGCGAGTTGCGATCC
Source organism: Pelolinea sp. (assembly GCA_030655835.1). Lineage (GTDB taxonomy): Bacteria > Chloroflexota > Anaerolineae > Anaerolineales > Anaerolineaceae > Pelolinea. The sequence goes on along the minus strand of JAUSPC010000166.1, from coordinate 12,159 downwards.
TGGGGTTATTCCTACTCTCGCTGCTTCAACCACGGTATAACCTTTCATCCACAATGACCCTTACGATATTTTTCATCTTCCATACGCTTCAGCACACAGCGAGCGGTTTTTATGTCCCCGCATGGATCGATTTCCTGGGTAAATCAATTCCAAGAAGACGCGGTCTACTTTTCGGAATTTCAAATTTTATCGGTGGTTTGATGGGGTTGGGGATGGGTTGGTTGCTTTCATTTCTGCTTGACCGCTATCCATTTGAACAAGCTATCCCGGTAATTTTTGGAATTTCTTTGGCCGCGTCCATGATCTCTTTGATTGCTATTCTCTCTTGGAGAGAAGTTGTTCCGCCAGAAGAATTCTTTAAAGAACAGAAGGAGAACGAGAATTCATTCAAATCAGTTCTTCAAGATAAGAACTTCGTGAAGTATTTATTATGGCGGGGATTTTTGGTGATCCTGGAAATTGCAACGCCTTTTTATACCATCTCGGCTTTGGAGCAGTTGGCGTTGAATGCTTCTCAGGTAGGCATATTTACTACCATCTTATCTTTCTCACAAGCTGTTCTAAATCCATTATGGGGATGGATCGGAGACCATAAGGGATTTATCAGAGTCGTACAGATCTCCGCGATTGCTGGCGTTATTGGCGCCCTGATAGTAGCAGTCATGCCAACATTGTGGATCTATTACATTACATTTTTCCTTGCTGGGGCAATGATCAGCGGTTTGCAAATATCAAGTTTGAATATTGTGTATGAGTTCAGCCCAAAGCAGTTGGTTCCGTTATACATGGCGGTCAGCCAGATCGCACTGACACCGTTATCGAGCATTGTGCCAACGCTCGGCGGGGTAATAGCCGAAAAATATGGTTATTCAACAGATTATTGGCTGGCAGGCACATTAGGGATTGTAAGTCTGATCGGGTTATCTTTGCAGGTGAAGAATCCAAAAATGCAAAACAAATCTGACGTGATCACATCCATCGAGCCCGCTTAATATTATTAGTATTGTAGAAATCAAGGAAACAATTTATGGAAAGTAATCAAGAACAAATCAAAAGACAACACCATATCGACCTGATGCCTGGTGATGTAGGTGAAACCGTCTTATTACCCGGAGATGTCAGCCGAACCGAAATAATTGCCGGTCATTTTGAAAATGCGAAAATGATCGCTCATAAGCGGCAGTACATCACATATACTGGTATGTATAAGGGTGTAAAAGTAAGTGTTACTTCCACTGGAATTGGAGGGCCAGCATTGGCGATCGCGGTGGAAGAATTGATCAAAGTGGGTGCAAAGAACTTTATCCGCGTTGGTACCGGCGGCGGGCTTCAAGAACGGCTACCAGTTCCCACTATCATTGTTGGCACAGCGGCTGTCCGTGGAGACGGTACCAGCCGTGAGTATTTTCCGTTGGAATACCCGGCTGTTGCTGATTTCCATATGGTTGAGGCGATCCTTGCTTCAGCAGAGGAATTGTGTATTGAAGTGTTTCCTGGTATTATCCGTGGTCACGATGCATTTTATGCGGAATCAATATTTGCCGATAAAGTTGATTATCTTAAGCGTGATAGACCATGGATTGAAGCAGGGGTGTTGATTGTCTCAAATGAATCATCCACGCTCTTTCCCTTGGCAATGGTCAGGGGATGCCGAGCGGGAACAATATTGAACTTAGTAGACTGCCATTTACGACCCGACCTGGTTGTTGACCCCGAGGCAATAACCGAAAAAATCTCAAACACAATTGATATCGCTCTAGGAGCTGCGGTAAAATTAGATAGACTCGATCATGGCGAATAACGCAAAAGGACTCATGCAGAAAACACTGATCAAAAATGGGATTAGCTTTTATCCACCCACGTATGAAGTCAAACCAATAAATATCCTCATTACTGATGACACAATCAGCCAGGTGAGTGAGAAAGAAATTCCAACGACTCCCGATATGATGATATATGATGTGGCAGGAAACCTGGTGGTTCCTGGTTTTATGGACTGCCATACGCATCTTTCACAGTCGTTTGGCAGAGGCATTTATGATAACTTGCATCTCACCCAGTGGCTCCTAACGATGATTGAAAACTTTGATCTGACAGAAGAAGAATCCTATTTGGCTACCCAATTAGGTTGTATCGAAGCGATTAAATCCGGTACGACAACGGTTGCAGAAATGACCACAGCCGGTCCATATCATGAAGCATGCATACAGGCAATTGCCGATAGTGGTCTCCGCGGAGACGTATGCATGGCGCTTGGTGATTTTCAGGAAGGAGACGGACCTCCACCTGAAAAAAATGCCTCGCAGCTCCTCGATGATATGCGAGATTTACATCAACAATGGCATGGAAAATATGACGATCGAATTACGGTGCGAGTCAGCCCGGTTGGACTTCCGGCTTGCACAGAAGAACTGATCCGTGGATCAAGGGACCTTGCAAATGAATTAGGTGTTGGTATTCATATTCACAACTGCGAGGGTGATACAGAAACCGCCAATGCTTATGATCGTTTCAATATGAGCGAAGTTGAAACATATGAAAAATTTGGATTATTAGGTCCTGACTGTCAGCTGGTTCACAATATATGGCTAAATGACCATGATAAAGAATTGATAGCGGAATATAATTGCAGTGTAGTAACTTGTCCATCTACCAATACAAAGGTTACTGATGGAATGCCGCCAATGCCAGATCTACATAAATTAGGTGTAAACATTGCGATTGGCTGCGATGGTGAATCCAGCAGTGGTACCTATGATATGCTGCAGGAAGCGCGCCTGGTTGCTTTATTAGGAAAAGTTAGTACAATGAATGCGGCGATGTTCACAGCAGAAGAAACTTATGAAATGATGACCAAGAATGGCCTTGAGGCGATTGGCTTTGATACCAAAGTCGGTGAGATCAAGCCAGGCTATAAAGCGGATCTGACAGTGATCAAATATCCTGCACCGCATCTGATTGATGAAACACGATTGTTATCCAATCTGATCTATTCAGCGACAGGTGGAGATGTCTTATCAGTTATGGTTGATGGAAAGCCGCTTTATTGGAACGGCGAAATGACGCAGATCGATGAACAGGTTGTTTTGGCACATATCTTAGATGTTATGAGAAAAGGAAAACATCTAATTCCTTAGTGCATTTTTTGAAAATATTTTATATAATAGATAGAAAGGAGGCGTATATCGGACAAGTTTTAAATATCAGTAAGGTAGGATAGATTACAATTTAATAAAATAAATCTTAGGAGAAGTTGAAATGAAAAAAACTAGTTTAATTGTTTCGTTGTTGATCGTTTTCACAATTGCTCTAACAGCGTGCGCTCCGAAAGCGGACACCGTTGCAGTAGAAGAAAGTGGATTCAGAGTTGCCTATTTAACCGACCTGGGTGGTCTGGCGGGCAGTGATGAAGTGAAAGGCTTTTCTGATCTGGGTTGGGATGCAGCTCTCCAAGCAGTAGATGAACTAGGCATTGAAGCCGTCGTTTTGGAAGCCAATGAATTAGCTGACCTGGAACCGAACCTGGTCAAGATGGCTGAGGAAGGTTACGATTTGCTCGTTTGTGGGGGCTTCCTGTTCTCTGATGCAGTATCTGCTGTTGCCCCGTTATATCCTGACACCATGTTTGCGGTGATAGATGGCTATGCAAGCGGCGATAATGTTCAGAATATTGGCTTCGCATCCAACGAAGGATCTTTCCTGGTTGGTGCACTCGCAGCTGGTATGACTGAAACCGGAACGATCGCCTTTATTGGCGGTATGGAAGGTCCACTAATCGAAGCCTTTGAAGCAGGCTACATCGCGGGTGCACGTGCGATCAACCCTGATATTGAAGTTCTCTCCGGATACACTGGCTCATTCACTGATGTGGCTGCTGGCAAAGAATTAGCTTTAGCACAATATGCACAGGGCGGCGATGTGAACTATGCTGCTGCTGGCGCTTGTGTGTTCGGCGCGATTGAAGCTGCTGAAGAAAATGGTTTCTATGCCATTGGTGTTGATACCGATATGGATCATCTGGCGCCAAACAACGTTCTTTCCTCCATGCTCAAACATGTCCAAGTTGGTACATTCATTACGATCAAACAAGCATTTGAAGGCAATTTCCAACCAGGATTCATCACATACACGCTTGCTGATGGCACTATTGGATATACCAAGAGTGCTGAAATGGCGAGTGTCGTTCCCGCCGAATTATACGCGGCAGTAGATGCGCTCGCTGACAAGATCAATGCTGGCGAAATTGTTGTCCCAGTGACAGTTGCTGAAGCAAATGTGTTCACTCTTGAGTAAATTATTTGCAGAATAATTATGTATGAATAGAAAGTGGGTGGGATTAATATCTCACCCACTTCTATAAATATTAACGGAGATCTTATGGCCACAATTTTAGAAATGCGCGGGATCACAAAAAGGTTTGGTGATGTCCTGGCTAATGACCGTGTGAATATTAAAGTCGAAAAGGGTACCATTCATTCTATCGTCGGTGAGAATGGAGCTGGAAAAACAACTTTGATGAATATTTGTTACGGACTTTATCATGCTGATTCAGGGGAAATTTTCATTAATGAAGAAGAAGTAGAGATTAAAGACCCGTCTGCGGCGATTAAAAATGGTATTGGTATGATCCATCAGCATTTCAAATTGATCCCGGCTATGACTGTTGCCGAAAACGTAATGCTTGGAAATGAGCCGCGTAAAAACAGATTTTTCCTGGATATAGACGAACTGAATGGACAAACGCATCAGATTTCTGAACAATATAGATTAGCGGTTGACCCAGAATCGCTGGTTGAAGATATTTCAGTTGGAATCAGGCAGAGAGTTGAAATATTAAAGGCATTATATCGAAAAGCGAACTTATTGATCTTAGATGAACCCACAGCACTGTTAACTCCGCAGGAATCAGAAGATCTTTTCCGCATCATCAATCGGCTGAAGGCAGATGGTAAGACGATCCTATTCATTTCCCATAAATTGAAAGAGATCATGCAGATCTCCGATAGAGTTACTGTCATGCGGGATGGAAAGGTTGTCGATACTGTCGAAAAGAAAGATACTAGCGAAGTAAAGCTGGCGCGGTTAATGGTTGGGCGTGATGTGCTTCTAAAAACCGCTCCTCCCTCGAAAAAGATCGGAGAAGTGATCTTGAAAGCAGAAAACTTATCTGCTGAAAGTGAACTTCACCACAGACAGGTTCTCAATAACGTGTCATTTGAGGTGAGATCAGGTGAAGTGCTTGGTATTGCAGGCATAGATGGCAATGGCCAAACCGAATTGGTGCGTGCATTGATCGGGTTACAGAAATTAACCAAAGGAAAGATCTCCCTTCGCGGAAAAGATATCACGCACTTACATGTAAAAGAAATGCGTGATGCGGGAATTGGTGTGATCCCGGAAGATCGGCTGGTTGAAGGTTTGGTGGTTAACTTTGATGTACAGGAGAACACCTTTCTTGGACTGCAGCGTAACAAACCATTCTCAAAAAACGGATTGTTGGATTGGAAAGCTGTTGCGTCAAACGCAGAGCAGTTAGTTGAAAAGTTTGATATCCGCACACCAAATATCACACACCCTGTACGCCTGCTATCTGGCGGCAATCAGCAGAAAATTATTGTCGCGCGTGAGATCTTCCATGCTCCAGATACGATCATCGCTACGCAGCCTACCCGCGGTTTGGATATTGCAGCTACGGACTTTGTGCACGATGAATTGATCAAACAGCGCGACCTTGGTAAAGCGGTATTGTTACTCTCCCTATCTTTGGAAGAGATCATGTTATTGTCTACGCGTATTGCGGTCATCTATAAAGGCGAGATCGTCTCGATTGTCAACAAAGATGAAACAACTGCTGAAGATCTTGGACTGATGATGTTGGGTGGAACGTATGAACACATTCCGGCATAATTGAAAGGTACGGAAAATGGGAAAAACACGAAAATATTTAGAAAAAAATCAAGCAGCTTTTACTTCCATATTGGCAGTACTACTTGCTTTTATAGTGGTGGGAGTTCTTCTGTTCTCTACTGGACGTAATCCAATTGAAGCCTTTGGCTATTTTATGAGCGGAGCTTTTGGAAATACTTATAATATTGCCAATACTGTCTCTCGCGTCATTCCCTTATTGATCGCGGCAATCGCTTTCATTATCGGAGCTAAATGCTCGGTTTTTAATGTGGGTATCGAAGGGCAACTATTATTAGGTGCACTTACTTCAGCGGTTATTGGGTTTGGGTTAGACCTTCCGCCCGTAGCGCATCTCCCGTTGATGCTATTGACAGGTGCACTTGCTGGCGGTTTATACGCATTGATCCCGGCATGGCTGAAAGTTTATAGAAAAGTGAATGAGATCCTGAGTACGATCATGCTCAATTACCCCGCCTTTTTTTTCACCCACTATATCGTTTTGAATGTTACGCCTCTGGAGGGCGTGATCCCGGCAACACCGTTCATTAAGGAATCTGCCAGGTTTATAAACTTATTTCCGGGTACTCGTTTACATGCAGGAATTTTTGTAACTTTACTTGTTGTCCTTTTTGCATATTTTCTGTTACAAAAAACGTCACTTGGGTATGAGATGCGTGCGGTTGGTTTAAATAAGGAAGCCGCCAGATTTCATGGTATTCCCGTAGAAAAAAGAATGATGCTGGCATTTTTTATGAGCGGCTGCTTGGCAGGTTTGGCAGGTGCTGTAGAGGTAGCGGGAGTTCACTATCGGTATCTTGATCAATTCTCTCCGGGTTATGGATATGACTCAATAACCGTAGCGATGGTGGGCCTTTTGAATCCAATTGGTGCAATATTCTCGGCAACTTTATTTGGTGCCTTGAAAACAGGAATATTAGACATGGCTGTTTTCACCGCAATTCCCAGACAGCTGGTTACATTGATCAATGGTATTGTGGTTCTTTTTGTTGCCGCAAAAAGCATGATCCAAAACGGATTTTTGCGGGTAGTGAAAGGAAAGCAAAGTGATGCGCCAGAAAAGGAGACGGCATAATGGATTTTTTAGAGGTCATTAAGAGTATATTTACACTTTCTCTCGCATATGCAACAGTCCGTATTTGCATCTCAATTGTTTTTGCCGGGATGGGCGAAATGATCACTGAACGCTCAGGTGTTTTTAACATGGGTGTTGAAGGGATCATGCTGATGGGTGCGTTTACAGCGGCAGTTGTAGCTCATTTTACGGGCAGCCCATGGATCGGATTGCTAGCAGCCGCAGTAGTTGGTGTATTGATCGGGTTGATCTTTGCTTTTGTTGCGATCACTGTAAAAGCCAACCAGGCTATCGCTGGATTAGCCATTTATCTGTTGTGCGTAGGTTTATCAGGCTATTTGCTGCAGGTTCTTTTCGCGCATGGTGGAAACAGTCCAAAAGTTGAAACACTCCCCAAGATTCATTTTGGATTTATGGAGCACATCCCGGTCATTAAAGATGTCTTCAATGACCAGTCTGTCTTAATGTTTCCAGCCCTTTTATTACCAATCATTTTATATATCGTATTCTATAAAACCCCATGGGGTACATGGCTTCGGGCGGCGGGTGAAAATCCGAAAGCTCTGGCAGTTGTAGGAAAAAACCCGATCACCATCCGTTATATTGCGGTATTAGCTGGATCATTTTTTGCAGGGATTGGTGGTGCGTATCTTTCAATCTCTCAAACATCCATTTTTTCCGAAAAGATGGTAAATGGACGCGGGTTTATCGCTTTAGCTGCTGTTATTTTCGGTAATGTAAAACCCGCTGGGGTGTTTGCGGCTTGTATGTTCTTCGGATTCATGGATGCGCTGCAATTCACGCTGCAAACGGTTATTCCTGACCAATACTTCCCACGAGAGGTCTTTATGGCCCTGCCGTACATATTGACCCTGTTGATCCTGGGAGGATTCATAAAACGGAGCAGCGGTCCAGCGGATATCTCTAACCCTTATGAGAAAGAATCCAGATAATATAGACTAAATATTAAACCATAATCTTTTTATGGAATTCGAGACCATCTTGTTTGCAAGATGGTCTTAATTTATATTTTTATGTAAAAGCAATTTATTTTCTAAGAGATCTTTTTGATATCAGGTTCGTGGAAATGAAAAGCAATCCGATCAAGATGGGCGGTATGCCAATAAGAAGAAATGCTGTCCAATGAGGGATGCGCATAAAAACCAGATAAAAGCCACTGAGGAGGAGATATAGAATCCCTCCTGTCATTTCCCGTTTCCATGCGATGAGTAAAATAGCAATGGTGATATATGTTGGGATGAGGTGGATCAGAAAGCCGACAACTCCTTCAAAAAATGGAATCCCTTCACCAAAGGCATCCAAAGCGAATATGCTGATAAAGAGTGTGAAAAGCATTCCCAGTATCCGGGGCAGCCAGTAAAGAAAACCTTTTTTCATGTTCCTCCTTAGTAACTCACACATACCTCTCTCCATCTATAATAATACAAAACCAAACCAAATTGTCCGGGATATAATACATTTATATGAAAATGCGTTCTTCCAAAGTTAGCATATTGTTATTAATTGGGGTGCTCGTAACCATCGGATGCAGTACGGAAATTGGTGATCAACCAGATGGTGGCGATAGTGAGTTTCTTGTTTCGGTGGCAACTTCCCAGTCAGAAATGATTACAGAAGAAGCGCCTCTCGAAGAGAATGTTCCTCCCAATATCTCGGATCAGGCCTACATTTCTCAATCAGGTGCCTTTAAGATCATGCTACCGGAAGCATGGAATTGCAGTGAGACAGGAGAATTCCAGGTAAACTGCCAGGCACCGGACCAATCCGCACAACTTCAAGCAGAAATTACCGCAACCGGATATGAATTAGACCAAACAGCATTTTTAACATTTACGCATGCCGAATTGGTTCATGCATATTCAGAAGTGAAAGAATATGTTGAACAAGAACGACTTGAGGAAGAAGGCCAATTGGTTTCAGTGGCAGCCTGGCGTGATGGAAATGTATACTGGCAGAGTACAGATATGTTCCAGAGAAAAAACGGAACGGTTTTTCATCTTATGATGTCTATACAGGATTCAATCAGTGAAAAATATACTCACTTATTCACATCAATAAATGAGAGCATAGAGATAATACCTTCGGATTTGCGGGGAGTTCAATTATACGCAAAACGTGTAACCCATACAGCCCTTGATTCATTTTTTGAGGTAGATGTGCCAACATCATGGGGGAGGTATATGGATGCTGCTGCGGTCGAAAGAACGAGAATCGAGGGTTTCCTTTCACCTGATAAGCGGGCTGCGGTTCAGATCGCCGTGTATAACAGAGGCTCTCTGATCGAGAAGTCCTTAAAAGCGGAAAAAACCCGAGAGATCATACGTACGCAAAATGGATATGATCTACGATATTTAGATGATAAACCACTTCCGGATGGGCGTGAACGGCTGACATGGTATGCGGAAAATAAGGGTATTAATGGAATATCTTTTTTTGATTCTTACGGGAGTTCTTTGTATGTGTTTAGTATTGTCTGGGAAGAATCCACGGCATATTTATACCAACCAATATTGGAAGAGATTGCCGCGTCTTTTAACCGTGAATAGAACGGGGAGGTCAAATGAAAACTAATAAAAAATATTCCTGTTTATAGCATGCTAAACAATTTCGCTTAATGCTTGCATGCGGGATACACCTCGCGTGATCATGGCGCCTGGTTACGAACCTACGGCCACCGATTTCCCAAAATTGTTTGTGGATATTGGGACACCTATTCCTACTTCAATTCCACCGACACCAACTATTCCACCTTTACTAACTGATAATGTTGTATATACTCTGCCTTCTCAAGCATTATATTTCTACCCGCTGGTGGGCTGGTTGAAGCAAAATGAAAATCCATCGTATGTAAAATTTGACTCACCAGATAAAGCCGCATGGTTTGAGGCCACATTAGAAACAACCGGGTATACGCTGGAGGACCATGTGTTTTCAACATATACAGAGAACTTGATCACTGCGTTATATTCTGGTTTGGAAGAATTTGAGATCGTTGAAAAAACAACTGGTGGGGTGAGGGCAGAATTCACATCAAGATTCGTGCAAAATGGAAAGACCTGGTATGCGTTGGATACATTTATTCAGCGCAATGAAGTGGTTTATACACTTTCCTTTCACGCGTTGGAATCTGTTTGGGATGTGTATCTGCCCAGCTTCAGGAGTGTATATGAGAGCGCAGAAACACAAACCGGTTATGTGTCCAGCGATCTTATCTATCAATTCATGCGGAGCTATTCAGATCCAAAAAACGTTTTTAATGTAAGTATCCCAATGGGTTGGCAGGTTGCCGAAGCTGAAGAGATTGCAGATAAGATGATCGTAGAATCTGTCTTTTCCCCTGATAATCAGGCGGAAGTGCAGACGGCAATATTTGCATCAGAAAAAGTACTGACGCCTGACGATATCGGGCAAACAGCGATCGGATTAATGAAAGAACTGGTTGCAACTGATATACGAATAACACAAAGTGATGTTCTGCAGGATGGGCGCATACGGTTAGATTGGGTATCAAATTCTACGGGAAAATCTGGATTTACCTTTTTCTGGCTAAATGGAACTGATCTTTATCTACTGACCTTCATGCAGGACAACCAGCATTCAGAGATATACCAACGGATGTTGTACGCCATTGGAGACACTTTTCAGTTCGTGAATCCCTAAGAAAAGATAATTATTTAACGATCTCCAGTTTGGCTAATGATGCAGCCAGGCGTTTCAAACCAACAGTATCAAACATTACCGAAAGGGTCTCGTCATTGCCCATCGTGCGGGTTTCGATGACCATCCCATCTCCCCAAACAGGGTGGATAACACGCATCCCCGCTTTATATTTCACTTCTTTCGGCTTTTCGGGTTGTGGTTGATGGCTATGAGTTTCTTTGGATAAGGAAGGTGTCCAGCGGGGTTGACTTAGCGGCTTGACACGACGCACTCCCAGGCGGGTACCTTCCTGTTTGACGAGTTCTTTTGGGATATCTTCAAGGAAACGTGATGGCATTGTGTATTCAAAGCGACCAAAATTACTGCGCTGACTGGCGCGTACTAAAACGAGATCGTTTTTAGCCCGAGTGATTCCTACATAGAACAATCGACGTTCCTCAGCCATTTCTTCAGGATCATCAAAAGAGCGGTTATGAGGTAACAATCCCTCATCAAGTCCGACAATATAGACGGTTGAAAACTCAAGCCCTTTTGCGGCATGGAGTGTTAGCAAGGTTGGCACGCTGAGCGTATCGGGGATCGTGTCTTGGTCGGATACGAGTGCGATTGTTTCAAGGAATTCATTCATGCCTCGGCTCTCAAATTCGTAAGCAAGCTGACGCAACTCAAGCACATTCTCCCAACGTCCACCCCCAATATCCGTGCCATCATCTATAAATGCTTTATAGTCAATATCTTTAATGATCTGGTCAAATAAATCTGGTAAAGAGGAGTTATGAATAAGATCCTGCCATTTCACCAATAAAGCACCAAACCCGGAGAGGGCAGAGACACTGCGAGCATTGAATGAATCCCAGAAGGGGGATGCTTGCCCTTTATCACCCAGCGAAAGCAGCACATCGCAGGGGAAGAGCGTGTTTTCACCCGCGATCAAACTGAGGGTTTCCAGAGTTTTATTGCCGATCCCACGCGGAGGGAGGTTGATGGTTCGATTGAAACTGATCACGTCGTTTGGATTATGGATCAACCGCAGAAAAGCAACCAGATCTTTTACTTCCCGGCGACCGTAAAAACGCTGGGCGCCAACTAAGCGATAAGGCAGCCCGGTGCGGAGGAAAGCTTCTTCAAAAAGCCGTGATTGGGCGTTGGTGCGATACATGACCGCAATACTTTCCCCGCCTTCTCCTGCCGCGATACGGTCCATAATATCACCAACGACATAAGCGGCTTCGGCGTGATCATCCACCGCATCATACAGCACAAGTGAATTTCCGCTTCCTCTTTTTGAAAATAAATTCTTGGCCGTCCGCGCGGTATTCAGGTTGATGACTGCCTGGGCTGCATCCAGAATATTCTGGGTGGAGCGGTAGTTGCGTTCAAGAAGCAGTTTAGATGCTTTGGGATTTTCTTTTTCAAACCGAGTGACGTTGTGGTAATCTGCACCCCGCCAGCGGTAGATAGATTGGTCCTCATCTCCC
>JAUSPC010000162.1 GCA_030655835.1 Pelolinea sp. | reverse complement strand
TGGATCAATTATTCTGTTTTGTTTGGGAATGAATAGCATAGCGAAAATGAAAATAATTGGCGCGATACCATAGATCAAAAAGGCAAACCGCCAATCCTGTCCGCCAATCCAGGCAGCCAGCGGCGGCATTATGACACCGCCCATATGTGATACGGCAAATGAATACCCGATCATATCGATGCGTTCTTTGCCCTTATAAAAATCCGCAATAAAAGAAGTAACCAACGGCACGATCAATCCTGTACCTGCTCCAAGAACAGACCGCAGGATGAGATGCTAGGTGAAGGATTGCGTCCAGCCCGCGGTAATCCCACCAAAAGTGTATAACCCCAACCCGATCGCTATAATGGCCTTCTTTGAGATCACCTTAACCAATTGTCCGGAAATGAGCGAGAAAAAGATCATCATTAAGGAAGGCAGGGTGATTGTTTGTTTGATCAATGTGGGGTTAACATCAGGGAATGATGCGCTGATCTGACCGACCAACGGTGCAACTGTATCAGTGGACATGATCGTCAAGATAGATAAGGATAAAATGGCAGCTCGCTTGAATTTCATGAACAACAATCTCCTCTAAATAAAAAAACAAGCTGAAAGTATAGCATGGAAGGGTAAGTATGCCGCATGGTTTCAGTAAAATAATTTTGTTGTATAGTTAATAAAATTGGCAGGACATATATATGATGGAACGATCGCAACAGCGCAAAGGGATCAGGGATCTACCGGAAAATGAACGCCCGCGTGAAAGATTGGCACAACGCGGAGAAGGAGCATTGAGCAGCTCTGAATTGCTCGCTATCCTTCTTAGAGTTGGTGTAGAGGGGATGAGTGCGGTGGACCTGGGAGCGGAACTGCTTACACGATTTGAGGGGTTGCGCGGGCTGCATGCCGCAGAATTTGAGGAATTGTGCGCGGTTAATGGCATGGGGCCCGCTAAAACAGCACAGATCAAGGCGGCCATTGAACTGGGATATCGGATGCAGCAGGAGTCTGAAGGTTCTCGACCGAAATTTTCAAAACCGGAAGACATTGCCGAATATATGCATCATCTGCTGGCGGAAAAGAATCAAGAGGAATTATGGGTGCTGGCCGTCAACACACGTAACCAGCTTATTCGCAAACAGCAGTTGTACAAGGGCACCGTCAATCATTCCTCAGCACGCATGGCGGAGATCATGGAAATACCGATCCGTGTTCATTCCGCAGCGATCATTCTGGTACATAATCATCCTTCCGGCGATCCAAAACCCAGTTCGGAAGATATTCGTTTCACAGAAGCATTGGTGCGAGCGGGACAGTTGATGGATATCGGGGTGCTGGATCACATCATCATTGGAAAGGATGATTTCACATCGATCCGCCGTCTGGGTCAGGTGTCATTCAAACCCTCCTCCGGGAAATATTGGGATTGAGGACTAATTGTTAACTGGTTATTTGATGGATAAGACCTTAGAATTGGAAATGATCGAAAAGAATCAGGAGTTGTAATATGGATGCGTGGCAGCGGGACTTGGATACATATTTCGCAAAACAGAAGAAAACCAAGAAAGAAATAAAAACTAAGCAAGCGAATTTGAAAAAAGACATCAAGCATTTTATGCAGGGTGAGGTGCTTCCGGCATTTGAGGCGCTTAAAAAAGAATTTAAAAAACATAAGCGCGAAATTACGATCGAATCGAAAAAAGATTGGGCAGTTGTACTCGTGAAGCGGAATTCACACAAAGAATTTGTGTATGAGGTGAATATCAGCGCTGATGCTGGTGATCTGGCGGCCTGCAAGCGCGTGTACACGATCAATAAGAAAGGCAAGCTCAAATTGCGCGTGGAAGGAAAGATCAGTAATCCGGGAAATTCGCCATTGTTGATATCGATCAAGAAGGATGACATTATCAAGGATTTTCTTGAGCATTACAAAGACACCACACGTGCTAGATAAACTGATTGGATTGGGCGGCTGCGTTAATATTGACATATAGTTCTGGCTGTAATAAAATACAATCCGCTAGTATGGCGAGGTAGCTCAGTGGTAGAGCAGGGGACTCATAAGCCCTTGGTCGTGGGTTCGAATCCCTCCCTCGCCATTTCCCATTTAATAAGCAATTAAGGAGAATGGCCTTTACAACTCTCCCCTGGATAGTTGTAAACCCTCGCCATCTTTCATTTAACAGGATAGGAAGATGCCCTTGAACGCTCCACAGGAGCGTTTCAAGCCCTCGCCATCTTTTTATTTAATAAAAGTTGCGAATATGTGGGGGGTAAATACCGATAAACACCCATATCTGGCGGTAAAAAAGGAGGCAGAAATGCCAGAAAACCGTCAGACCGATGAGCAGAGGATTATTTCAGTTTTTTCTATACTTGAATGGGCAGAAGCATTCATTGTAGATCGAAAAGCAAGGGGATTATCACCAAATACGATTGTCTTTTATCGCAAGAAACTAAAGAAGTTCGTGGAATTCTGTGACCTGAACCAGTTACGTGATATCCATGAAATTAATGCCATACATATCAGGAAATTTATCTTATGGCTTGAAAGCAAAGGTCATAACAAGGGTGGGTGCATGCATTCTTCCGGGTTCTGCGTTCATTTCTTTATTGGTATGAATTAGAGGATGACCTGTTGGGTTGGACAAATCCCATCCAAAAAGTGAAAGTAAAATCACCTCGACAAGAACCTCTTGAGCCAGCAGATATTGATGCGGTAAAAGCGATGATAGGTGTTTGTGAAAACAATTTTACTGGGGTGCGTGATCGGTTAATCATTCTTGTGCTTTTAGATACAGGGTTGAGGGCTTCCGAATTGTTAGCCATGGACTTTATCAACGTAAATCCAATTGTGGGAACCCTGCAAATTATGCACGGTAAAGGTGATAAATTCAGATTGGTCTACCTGGGAAAAAAGTCTAGATTGGCTTTGCGATCCTACATGAGGAAAACAGGAAATAGGGAAGGAGCTTTATTTATTGGTATTCATGGGGAACGCCTGACTTATACAGGGCTACGCTTATTATTGAAGCGAAGAGCAAAGAAAGCTGGGGTAGAGTATCAATCTCCACATTCTTTCCGGCTCCTGTTTGCCTTGGAAATGTTACGCAATGGTATTGACGTGTTCTCGCTTCAGCTATTAATGGGTCATGCGGATTTGCAAATGTTACGTCGTTACTTGAAACAGGTGGGATCAGATTTGCAGGAAGCACATAATCAAGCAAGTCCAGTAGATAAATGGAAATTGTGAATTTCTAAAATTAACAGTTCTGTACGATTCCAAGCAAGTGATCTACTGGTCCCCCCAATTTATGCGCCAATCTAATATCTGCTTCAGTTTGTTGAAGATACCGGCGAAGAATCTGGATATCCGAGTGTCCCATGAGCTTCTGTAATGAAAAAATATCAACCCCACTACGAAGCATTTGAAGAGCAAAATATCTGCGAAATCCATGCAACGATGGTGCTGCAATATTTGCGTCTTTTGCTCGTCGTCGCATGATTTGTCGAAGCCCTGAATATTTCAAATCACTTTTCTTTTTGGTAATCCATAAATTTGGCAGATAGTCGTTCCTTTTATTTAGATAGGATTGAATGGCATCGCGAGTACGATTTGAGATAAAAACAATTCTAAACTTGCTGCCCTTTCCTTTTTTAATAATAATCTTTCCATTTATTAAATCTATGTCCATTCACGTAATTGATAAAAGTTCAGATGTTCTGATTCCAGTATCTAAAAAGATTTAGACTAATAGTCTTTTTATGAAATAAGAATATTTTTTAAAATAATCTCGAGGATTAATTAGTCAAGCAATGAATTACATTTAATGCTGCGATTCTTCCAGCATCAGATACCATCTTGATACATGGTCTCTTATGTTTCACCAGTAACGGCATATACCTTTAATGTGAAATATATTTGACACAAAAATGAATAAATAGTATACTTTGTCTATATATATGGTAGAGTATTCATAATGCGATTATCAAAACGTGGAGAATATGGCCTGAGGGCGATGATACGGTTGGCAGAGCTCCACCAACCAATTGACACACATAGGCTCACCCAGATTAAAGAGCTGGCTGAGGTCGAGAATATCCCCTTGAAATACTTGGAACAGATCCTGCTTGCCTTGAAAAATGCCGGGCTACTGAACAGCAAAAAGGGGATGAATGGTGGTTATTATCTAGCAAAAGAACCATCCGAGATTGATCTGGGGCAGATCGTCCGCATTTTGGATGGACCGTTGGCGCCAATAAGATGTGTCTCACAAATGGCATATGAACCCTGCGATTGTCCCGATGAAAACACATGTGGATTACGATTGGTAATGAGTGATGTGAGAGATGCGATTGCAAACATACTTGAAAACACAACTCTTGAAGATATGTGCAAGAGAGTCAATAAAGCGCACAAGGAGATCATTGGAAAATAATTTTGGTGTATGTCGAGATATTTTTTTATTAATAAGTATAGTAAACCTATAGGGATATAGTAATATTACGGAGGAAATATTTATCGAAAAAGCGAAATAATTAAACACTATGCGGCTAGGTATTCAATAATAAGTTAAAAATAATGTGGAGGTTTAAATGATTCAGTTTCTTTTATATGTACTTGTTGGTTTCACTGCACAAACGATCGATGGGGCGTTGGGTATGGCATATGGTGTTAGTTGTACAAGTTTTTTGTTAGCGGTTGGTGTACCAGCAGCTTTAGCAAGTGCCAGTGTGCATGTTTCGGAAGTGTTTACTACCTTTGTTTCCGGAATATCTCATTTTAAATTAGGAAACGTGGATAGAAAACTATTCAAGAGCTTACTGATCCCTGGTATCTTAGGCGGTGTGATTGGCGCATATGTGCTAACGAACTTCCCGGGCGATGCACTCAAACCTTACATATCTGCATATCTCCTTCTGATGGGCATTCGTATCATTTATAAATCTATCAAGGAATTTCAAAAAGAACCCAAAGAAATAGGGCGCGGAATCTATTTATTAGGATTCGTTGGCGGGATGATGGATGCAGTTGGGGGTGGCGGATGGGGGCCAATCGTGACGTCCACACTCGTCGCTCGGGGAAATTCAGCTCGCACGACGATCGGATCCGTGAATGCTTCTGAATTTTTCGTTACACTAGCAGAGGCAATTGTTTTCCTGATCTTCCTTAAGATGACAACCTGGCAAGTGATCGCCGGATTAATTGTTGGAGGTGTTATAGCCGCACCTTTAGCTGCGATCGTTACAAAAAAATTGGATCCCAGGAAACTAATGCTCGGAGTAGGAATATTAATTTCCTTATTGAGTCTCAGGACCATCTATTTGGCGATCTTCTAATTTTATTTAAAGTTTTTCCAATGGTGCACATCGTAAATGGGATCTTGAAAAAGAAATGTAGATCATTGGTATTGGGATAGAACCATAGACAACCTGTACCAAATCAACCCATGAGGTCCGCACCATTATTTTCATACTCGGTTTGTAATTAATTGTTTCTGATATATTTTGTTAGTATAATTTGAAAACTAGGATTACTGATGCAATATCTTTATAAAGAAACAGGCAAAGTCAGCTTTGAGGATCGATGTGAAGCATACGATCAAAAACCATACATTTTTTGGTTTACCGGTCTGTCTGGCTCTGGAAAATCCACGATTGCGGATAGTTTTGAAAAGGAATTGTTTGACAGAGGGCATGTTGTCTTCAGTCTTGACGCGGATAACCTTAGAGAAAGGCTCAACTCTGATCTGGGGTTTTCGATGGAGGACCGTTCCGAAAATGTTCGGCGAGCAGCTGAAACTGCACGCCTCCTGCTAGATGCGGGCATGATTGTTCTGGCTACATTCATTTCCCCCATGCATGCTAT
>JAUSPC010000136.1 GCA_030655835.1 Pelolinea sp. | reverse complement strand
GGAGAAGAGGAAACGGTCAGGTTCACTGATCCTTGTGGTCATGTGTTTAATATCCCTGTTAAATACATCAACGGGATATTGTGAAAATGAACCGCAGAATCCCGAATGGTACCAAAAAGTTCTTCAGCTTGCCGCTCAATTATCCCCAGAAGAAAAAGTAGGTCAATTATTCCTGATAACATTTGATGGGAACGAAATGGTTGAAAAATCTGAAATTTTTGACCTGATCTCAAATTATTATGTAGGAGGGGTAGTTCTAAAAAGCGAGAATGGGAATTTTTCACAAAATGAAGATGCGCTACAGGACTTAATTTCCCTAATTTCAAACCTTCAACAAATAAATTTCAATAAACAAAACAAAATTGGTTTATTGCCAGAGATTGGTATTGTAAATGGTTATGTTCCGCTTTTTGTTGGGATTTCCCAACCAGGAGGATCATTCCCTTATGACCAGATTATTGGCGGATTAACACCAACGCCATCACAAATGGCTATTGGCGCCACATGGAATGTTTCAGCGGCTGAAGATGCGGGTGAATTGATCGGTGACGAATTATCATCCCTGGGGTTCAATCTTTTCTTTGGTCCCTCGTTAGATGTGCTTGATATCACTTATAACGAAGGAAATGAAAATTTAGGCGTCAGAACATTTGGCGGAGATCCATATTGGGTTGGTGAAATGGGCGCGGCTTATATTTCTGGGATTCATAAAGGGAGTGAGAACAGAATTGCTGTGATCTCCAAGAATTTTCCTGGACGCGGAAGTTCTGATCGGCTGCCAGAAGAAGAAGTAGCTACGGTCCGAAAATCTCTCGAGCAGCTTCAACTTATTGAATTGGCACCTTTCTTCAGAGTAACTAAATCAAATGACCAGGAATACGATCAAGTAACAGACGGATTATTAAGCAGTCATATTCGTTATCAGGGGTTTCAGGGGAATATTAGGGCAACTACGAAGCCGATTAGTTTTGACCAAAATGCGGTTGATCTTATTATGGGTCTTTCCCCTTTGGATCAATGGCGGGAAAATGGTGGAATTTTAGTTAGCGATGATCTGGGGAGTCAAGCAGTATATAAATTATTTAATCCAAACGGACAATTTATTGATGCTCGTCAAGTAGCAAGAAATGCTTTTCTTGCTGGAAACGACCTTTTATTTATGGATAAGTTAGTTTCAACAGGTGACGAAAATCGTTTCGAAACGTATCGAAGAACTATGGAGTTATTCGTCCAAAAGTATAAAGAAGATCAGGCTTTTGCCGAGAAAATTGACGAATCATTAATCCGAATTCTAACTTTAAAATTCGAGTTATATGGGGATTTTTCACTGGCAAACGTGCTCCCGAAACCCGCGGACATTTCTAACTTGGGTATAGGCCCGGATATTGTTTTTGAAATTGCAAAACAAGCAGCAACACTGATAAATCCTTCCCAAACACAAATTAATGAGACAATTCCATTCCCCCCTCAATTTGGTGAAAGGATCTTGATATTTACTGATGATCAAATAGTGAGCCAGTGTGAAGGGTGCCAACCACAAACCGTTTTTCCAGTGAATGGTTTGCAATCGTCAATATTAAAACTATATGGACCCAGCGGGAGTGGGCAGATTGGGGACAACCAGATCATTTCATATTCTTTTAATGATCTTTCCGATTATGTAACCAACTCATTTAATCGCCCAGAAATAGAAGAAAACTTGTCAAAAGCAAAATGGGTTATTTTTGCATTGAGAGAAATTGACCCTGACCAGCCATCATCCTATGCTTTACACGACCTTCTTTCTGAAACCTCATCTGCTTTGAGGGAGAAGAATATACTTGTTTTCTCCTATGATGTTCCATATTATTTTGATGCAACCGAGATATCAGCTTTTTCAGCTTTTTATTGTATGTATAGTAAATTGCCTTCTTTTATCGATGTTTCGGCAAGGATCATTTTTCAAGAGATGACCCCTCAGGGTGCATCCCCTGTATCAATTCCGGGTATAGCATATGACTTAATGACAGCAATGACCCCAGACCCAAACCAAATAATCTCATTGTCAGTAGACGAGGAAACTGCGCAATTACTTATTTCAGGTTTGGAATCAGAACAGAACAATACAGAATTAGAGAATACCCTTCCAGCTTTTAAATTAGGTGATATTCTGCCGATTAAAACCGGTGTAATTGTTGACCATAACAACCATCCAGTACCGGATGGAACCGTTGTTAGGTTTTCCATGAGTGAGCAGGGGTCGAATACATCCATCCAACAAATTGAATCCACCACGGAAAATGGTATTGCCAAAGCTTCAGTTGTGCTCCAAAATTCAGGGTTGCATGAAATTAGAGCATTAAGCGAGCCTGCGTTGAGTTCGCAGATCCTTGTTCTTGATATTTCAGAAGAAGAGGCTATTGTAAGTGCGATCATCCCGACCCCGGTTCCAACCCTTGCGGATATTACGGGAAATGACGAAGTTGGAGATGGCATACAAGAGGTTGCCGATCTCATAGAAAACAACAAAGTATCTGAATGGTTTTTAGCTACCCTATTATCCTGGTTGTTAGGAGCAGTGGTTTTTTATTTTCTTCAGGATTATTTTAAGGTTGAA
This sequence comes from Pelolinea sp., assembly GCA_030655835.1. GTDB lineage: Bacteria > Chloroflexota > Anaerolineae > Anaerolineales > Anaerolineaceae > Pelolinea. Next base: position 19,926 of record JAUSPC010000136.1, on the reverse strand, counting down.
GATAGAATACTAATCGCGATAAGCGGTGTGATTGGAGGTTTATTCAATACAACCTGGTTAATGCTTAATTTTCCAGGAACTTCACAGAGGTTAGGATTGAATGGATATTTCTCTTTGTTCTTTTCAGTGCTTATAGGTGCTCTAATTGGAGGGGCGGGTGGTTGGGTGTTAATTCAGATCAACAGAAATCGATTAAAAAAACAATGATCCGAGAAAACTGGCAATCATTAAAATTCCTGCCAAAATAAGAAGCGTTTTCTCTGTAGGTCTATTTACATAATCCATTATTTTATATTTTTCAATTTGTTCCTTTTCGATCACGATAGATTTTCCTGTGAAGTAATCTTTTAATTGGGCTATGCTTTGCGGTCTCTCGTCAGGGTGGAGCTGCATCGCCCAAAATATCATTCGCTCCATTTGAAGAGAAATATTTGAGTTTATTTTTCTGGGAGAGATTAGATTTTCGGGTTCTATGAACCTTGCTCGAGCATCAGCAGGCGGAGTATTGGTCAGTAAATGATAAAAAGTCGCTCCAAAGGAATATATATCGCTTCGATCATCTGTGTGGGATCCACCACCCCCATATTGCTCTAACGGTGTGTATAGTGCCGTGCCCTGCCCTTGAATAATTGTGATCGTCATTTCTCCGGGTGCCAATAATTTAACCAGTCCAAAATCAACCAGTTTCAATAATCCATCCGGGGTTAATTTCAAGTTGCTAGGTTTTATATCCCGGTGAAGAATAGGAGGATTTTGATTATGCAGATAAATTAACGCATCTGCTAATTGATTTGCCCACGACCTAACCTCTTTTTCAAGGAGAAATTTCTTCTGGTGTTTTGCTTTGAGCATTAATGTACGTAGATCATCCCCGGGAACGTAATCCATGATCAGATAATCTCGATTTCCAATTGAGAAGAAATCAGAGACCTTTGGAAGATTTGGGTGATCAAGTCTGGCTAAGATGGTCGCTTCTTGTCTGAATTGGTCTTGAGCTTCTTTATGCAATTCGGCGCCTAATGATGGGTCGTGTTCCACCTCTTTTAATGCACATTGTCTACCGCTTAAGCGTGTATCATTAGCGAGATAAATACAACCCATTCCGCCTTGCCCAATGATCTTTTTTATCTGATACCGGTCTCGGATTAATTCGTTATTTTTTAGTGGTAGGGGCATGATAATTTGATTTATTTATCTAAATTTTGTTATTTCCTATATTATACTTCTATGAGGGAGAATAAATTTAGATGATTAATAGCAATCAAAATACCCCGATCATTTATGCTCAAGATGGACTGTTGAAAGGGGAAAATTGGATTGTGAAAGAAGAATTGCTTATTGGGCGTGACCCGAATTGTGATATCACCATATCAGACAGACAAGTTTCCCGGATCCACGCAAAGATTGAATTAAAAAAAGATAAGCAGTTGTGTGTTGTCGACCTCGATAGCAAGAATGGAACATATGTAAATGGCGACCGATTGGACTCCCCTCGTCTTTTGGAAGATGGTGATGTCATCAAGATCGCTTTAATTCAAGAATTGGTTTTTATCAGTTCTGATGCCACTATGCCACTGGACTTGAATATATCCAAAGAGGAACCGAAATCCCAAAAACTATTTGTAGATAAAAAAGCCAGAAGGGTTTGGATGGGAGAAAAAGAATTAATTCCTCCATTATCTGTTTCCCAATATAAATTATTAACACTTCTATATCACTCCAACAACGAGGTGATAAATCGCGAGTCAATAGTACAAGAGGTTTGGGGAGAGGAAGAAGCAGTGGGGGTTTCAGAACAGGCTTTAGATGCACTTGTAAGGCGTCTGCGTACACGTCTTAAAAAGATTGACCCAACACATGAATATATTGAGACAATTCGCGGTGTTGGGTTTCTATTTAAAAATGATTTTTTTTCTTCCTAATTTACCTTCATCTGTTTTTTCATTGAATGTTTCAGGACTGCTTTATATACAGTATTAACTTTTTCAATTAATTCAGGTTGATTTTTTTGGTTTTGAACTTGATTGATAATATTGTTCATCATTTCAAGAAAATTCTGGTCAATTTTCTCGCTGTTCTCGGATATCAACCGATCAAGATCGTTTGTATCTTTGTAATCGAGAATATCCTCAAAAAGTTTCATTTCTTCAGAGGAAGCGGAAGCTTTTTCTATAACGATCATGATCTGTTTCAATTTCTGAATCTTTTCGAGATTGCCATCTTTTCGTGCCGCAGATAATTCTATTTGTAGAACCTGGATAAAGAAGTCATTCACACCATTTAGATTCTTTTCCAATTCTTCTTCAATATTTTCTGATGAGATGATTTTCTCTAATAATTCCATGGCGTTTTTCATTTGTGCTTGCATTTGTCGGTCGATTTCTTCAGTGATCACAAGTAAATTTTCGCGCAGAGTAATTAACTTTTGTTTCTCTTTACCATCTGATATCGCATCGATTTTTCCACTTAACAGTTGAAAGAAGGCGTAATCCAAACCTGATCTAGCTAAACTCGCAATGGTTGAGAATTGAGCTTCTGACGATGCATTCTCGAGCAAATCTAATAACTTTTCCCTTGTAAGCCCATCTTTGCTCGCTTCCTGTAATGATTTGATCGCATTTTCAGTTTCTTTCGCCTGTGAAAATAATTCTTTTCCAACTTTTGTATGTTCAAAAAGCTGTTCTTGGAGTTCAAGAAGTGGTTTCTGCGATTTTTCATCCCCTTGCGCCATGGCAGATTCTACAATTCTGGATAATATCGAAAAGAAGCTTATGTCAATTGTTTCTTTCTCTTGCTCAAATATCGCTAAACGATCGTCTTTTGGCGTTTGGATCAATTTTTCTAATAATTTGATCTTCTTCTGCTGATCCTCAAGCATTTCCTTTGTGATCCCATCTGCTTCAAGGATCTTTTCGATCATTGTTTGAAAAGTAAGCATACTTTTTGGTTGAAGTAAATATGCTTTTCGCCTTTCCTGAGGAAGGTCATTTAAGATCTTATTGATCAAAGGGCCTACTTGCTTTTCTTGTTCATTAACTGGTGTGTGTAAGTCCGGAGGGAAAAATGTAAGTAGTAATTCTTTATCTGGATCATGATAAATAATTGGAACAGGCAGCATTCCTTGGAAGCCACAAGAATGGCATTGGAGAAAATTGGATGCATTAGATAATATTTTCTGTTTTGCTAACGGGTCGTTTCCCATATCAAAAACTTGCTGTACGTCAACTAAAACGGGTTGTTGGCACCTAGGACATGATGTTTGTGTTTTTGGCATTGATATATACTCTTTTCTTGTTTTTTTATTTAGACGCTGTAGATAATTTTTATTCATAGAGCAAAGCAAAGCATATTCTTGCTCCGTGCCCATGTTCAGTATCGACCCACATTCTGCCTTTATGGGCTTCAATTATTGCTTTTGCTAAATACAAACCTAGCCCAGCACCTTTCTTATTACGAAGTGCATCGGCGGATCTATAAAAGCGATCAAAAATATATGGGATATCCTGTGGTGCAATACCAGCACCTTCATCACTTACGCATACGACTAACATATCTTTATGGATCTCACCACTGATGCAGATCTTCCCCTTGTCAGCGTATTTAATGGAATTAGAGATCAGATTCATTATTACTTGTTCAATCCTGGACTCATCTGCGAGGCATGTCGGGAATTTGTCCGGGAAATCCACCACAATTTCATGATCTTCAGTTTGTGTTTGGAATTTCTTTGCTAATCTGCTTGAAATCCCGGGCAGAAATATTTCTGATTTCTTTAATGAAACTCCTCCGGCTTGAAGCCTGGTTGCGTCAAGAAGGTTTTCGATCAACTGACTTAATCGATCGGCTTCCTCTTCAATTATTGTCAGACTTTCAGTATAAAAATCACTATCCCATTTCGCGTCATCTCTTAGCAGAGTACACACATATCCCTTTATCAATGCTACAGGAGTTTTCAATTCATGACTGATAACAGAAATGAAAGTACTTTGCATTTCCTCGGCATGGCGGAATCTTGTGATATCTCGAACAGAGGCAATAATATTGAGGAGTTTTCCATCAGTAGATAAGAGAGGTGCGTATGTGATCCCAACGGGAAGGGGTGGGGAGTCTTTTCTTTTTAGATCACCTTCAACATATAACTGGGCGTGTGGTGTGAGCGGCCATCCTCCAGCGATAGCGTCTTCCAATTTGGTTTCCTGAGTGAGGTTTTCAAATCCCAAAACATCCCCATGAATTTTTCCTTGAATGGCCTCGGCTGGGGCGCTGATCATTCTGGAAAAGGCCGTGTTGCATCTTTCAATTTTCTGGTTAGGCCCAATGATCAAAATCCCGTCCGCCGCGCTATCAAGAATCGCGTCTAACCTTTGTTTGTTCATTGTGACGGTTGTATATAATTGGGCATTTCTAACAGCAACCGCCGCTTGGCTTGCGAAACTATTTAATATGTTTCTGTCGTTATTCGAAAACATTCCCGGATATCCCCTGAAAATAAAAATTAGACCAACCACTCTTTTTTGCGTGATCATTGGTAACCCTACTCCGCTCAATAAGCCAAGCGAAGTGGTAAATGTGAATTTACCTAAAATTCGATTTACTTCTGGAATTTCAAATTGGGCAGGGTCTTCACTGTCGGGAATTTCTTTTAGTAGAGGTGAAATTTCCTTTGTAAATGTGGGTGTAATTCCTATGGAGCTTTGCATTTGCCAACCGCCATTCTCACCACGAAGAATGATCAAGCCCGCTTGTCCTGCTAACATTTCAATAGAAATATTAAGGGTGCGTTCTAAGAGGGTGTCCAAATCAAGCTCTTGTGTTAGAGCTCGCAGAATTTCTAGCAAATAATCGCGTTGTCTTACTCTGAGGTCAGGTAGCATAATCTCTTTATATCAAATAAAAATTATTTAAATATTAATAATTTCTCAAAAAATACTAAATTTGGATAAAAATATCGCGAAGAAATTCTACACATCCAACCAATCCGGCGTTATCACCCAACTTCGCTGTGGTTATCGTTAGATTATTAAGGTATTCTTTATTTAAAATATGCTTTTCGAGAGATACATTAAACGGATCAAATAAAAGATCCCCACTTTGGGTAACTCCTCCGCCGAAGATGACGCAGGATGGATTAAATATATGTAAGTAATTTGCAACACCAATTCCAAGATAATACCCTGCTTGGTTGAACGCTTCTATGGCTAACTTATTTCCCGAATTAGCTGCTTGTGCTATTTTATAAGCGGATGGTATTTCATTCTGGAAATACTCACTTTCTGGATCCTTTGAAATTATTTTTTCTCGAATAAAATTTTCAATTGCTGTTCCGGAAGAGAATGCTTCTAAGTGTCCATATTGGCCGCATCCGCATTTCGGTCCATTGGGGTCGATTATTATATGGCCAACTTCAGTTGCGATACCAATATCTCCCTGAAGGGGCTTTCCGTTTATTATGATCCCCCCGCCTATACCGGTGCTTATTGTGAAATATATGACATTTAAGTGCCCAATTCCAGCCCCTTTTTTCCATTCCCCATAAGCTGCTAATCTGGCATCATTATTGATGAACGTTTTTACTGAAAAATGCTGCTCCAGCGTTTTTCCAAGGGGAAGGTTGTTCCATCCCGGAATATTGGGCGCCAACAGAACCACACCATCATTGATTGAAACCGATCCTGGTGCGGCGGCACAGATCCCAAGCACAGTATCATTTTTAGGCCAGATATTTTCGATACAAGAAACCAACCTTTTATTAGGAGTATCAGAACTATCATTTGGATTTTCTGTTCTTATTTTCTTGATGGAGATATATGAATCTCCCACTTCAGGAAATAAAGCGCAGCGGATATTCGTGCCTCCAATATCAACGGCGATAAAAGTATTCATGTGGTTATTATAGCGTGTCTACATATTAGTTGACTATTGGTTCAAAGACTGCTATTATTTTCCTGCATGGCCAAAATCAACCAGAATAATAAGATTTGGTTAAGGAAGTTCTTTTCCAAAATTTACAGATGGTTAATTCCAGGAATTGGTATAAAAAGGTGGTTGCTTGTGATTTTAATCGGAACCACTTTTATTGCTTTGGGATTAACCTTTTTTGCTTTAGGTATCTATCGTGACACTTCCATAGTTTGGCTTAGAGATATATTATTGACTATTTCACTCTCTACATTTCCAAGATGGCTTAGGATGGTAATTTTCGGTGGGATTGGAATTGCGATTCTCTTTTATGGCATATTAGGCTTAAATCGCTCTGTATTAAGACCATTTCTCAAACCTGGACAACCTCTTTTTGATACTCTTTCCAATTATCGATTTCTGCAGAAGGGACCAAGAATTGTTGCCCTCGGCGGCGGTACAGGATTATCTTCCATACTAAGAGGTTTAAAAAAATATACCCATAATCTAACAGCTATCGTAACTGTTGCTGATGATGGGGGATCTTCTGGAGAGTTACGAAAGAATTTGGGAATATTGCCACCGGGTGATATTCGCCATTGTCTGACTGCATTGGCTGATGATGAGGAAATGCTTTCACACGTATTTCAATATCGTTTTGGCGAAAGGGCGGGTGTCAATGGGCATTCGCTTGGAAATCTATTCATCAGCGCCCTTGCTGATATAACCGGAAGTTTTGAAGAGGCTGTGGCAGAATCGGGGCGTGTATTGGCGGTGAAAGGGCAGGTCCTTCCTGCAACACTGCATGATGTAAAATTGGTTGCGGAAATCGCATTAAAGGATGAAGGCCGAGAAGTCAAGGTTGTTGGAGAAAGTTCTATACCAAAAATAGATGGAAGAATTGAGCGTGTTTGGCTTGAACCTGGCAACCCTCTTCCTTTCCCGCCTTCCGTACAGGCGATTTTAAATGCGGATCTTATAATCATCGGTCCCGGAAGTCTATATACCAGTGTGATCCCAAATTTATTAGTTCCAGGATTGGCTGATGCGATACGCTCAACTCGAGCACTTAAATTCTATGTATGCAATGTGGCCAACCAGGAAGGTGAAACGCTTGGATATTCATGGAGTGACCATATACAGGCAATTGAAAAGCATATTGAAGGTCTGCATTTTGATATTATTATTTGTAATTTAGACCCAAATATTAAAATGCCAGCAGGAGTGGAAGCGGTTCGCCCTGACCATAAATTAGAAGAGCAGTATTCGGTTTATTTTGCTTCCATTGCTGATGCGGATAATGCGTGGCGGCATGATTCACTGAAATTGGCAGAAGTTATTACGGATCTATTTCATGAACGGACTGGCCCCCTATTGAATGATCTAACACTACATTAAGTTAGATGGATTTTTTAAGATATTTTCACATGGTAAAATTCAAAAAAATTTGGAGGTAAGTTATGGCAGTTAAAGTTGGTATTAATGGATTTGGTAGAATCGGACGCCAGGTATTTAAGGCAATAAATGAAAGACACGGAGATGAGTTAGAAGTTGTTGCGATCAATGATTTGTTTGATGTAAAAACCAATGCTCATTTATTCAAATATGATTCAAACTATGGAATTTATGAAGGAACTGTCGAAGTTAAAGGTGATGAACTTGTTATTGATGGAAAACCGGTAAAAGTATTTGCAGAGAGAAATCCAGGAGATCTTCCCTGGAAAGACCTTGGAGTTAAGATTGTTGTTGAATCAACTGGTATTTTCAGAGATGCAATTGGTGATCCGAATGGAAAACCAGGTGCTAATGTTCACATCAATAAAGGCGGCGCGAAGAAAGTCATCATCAGTGCTCCTGCTAAAAACGAAGATATCACCATTGTTATTGGTGTAAACGATGATAAATATGATCCCGAAAAACATCACGTTCTGTCAAATGCTTCCTGCACAACCAACTGCTTGGCGCCAGCCGCGAAAGTGGTCAATGATCTATATACTATAAAATACGGTGTTATGACAACCATTCATTCATATACAAATGACCAGATGATCCTTGATTCAGGCCATAAGGATATGAGAAGATCTCGTGCGGCTGCTCTAAATATTATCCCAACTACAACTGGTGCAGCAAAAGCGGTTGCACTGGTTATTCCTGAACTAAAGGGAAAATTTGATGGGTATGCATTGCGGGTTCCAACCCCGACAGTTTCTATCGTTGACCTGGTTGTTGATGTTGAAAAATCAGTCACAAAAGAGGAATTAAATGCTGCTTTCGTGAAGGCATCTGAGACCTATCTGAAAGGTATTTTAGGGGTCAGCACAGGCGAATATGATCAGCCATTGGTTTCCATGGACCTCAAAGGTGATCCGCGATCATCTATCGTTGACCTCCAGTCAAATATGGTCATGGGCGGTAATCTGGTCAAAGTTGTTGCTTGGTATGACAACGAGTGGGGTTATTCCTGCAGAACTGCGGACCTGGCTGCGATGATTTCAAAAAATCTTTAATAAAATATTAATGAGAACAAAGACGTAATCTGAATTCTTTAGAGACCAGGTTACGTCTTTTATTATTCGATAAAGAGGTTTGGAAATGTTCAATAAAAAGACTATCCATGATATTGCTGTAAAGGATAAACGCGTTTTAGTGCGGGTTGATTTTAATGTGCCGATAAAAGATGGAAAAGTAGCTGATGATACACGCATCCAGGCTGCTTTACCTACAATTAAGTATCTTGTTGGTGAGGGAGCGTCATTGATCTTATGTTCACACCTGGGCCGGCCAAAGGACGGTCCTGACCCAGCTTTTAGTTTGAAGCCTGTTGCGGATTATTTAGGTGACTTAGTTGATTCAAAAGTGTCTTTTGTTGAAGATTGTATAGGACCGAAGGCAAAAGAAGCTGTTGATATTCTAAAACCAAAAGAAATTCTTGTATTAGAAAACACACGATTCCACAGCGGCGAAAAGAAAAATGACCCAGAAATGGCAAAAGAATTAGCCTCATATGCAGATGTGTTCGTGAATGATGCTTTTGGTTCGGCCCATCGAGCTCACGCGTCTACCGTAGGTGTTGCTGAATATATTCCTGCGGTTGCCGGATTATTACTAGAAAAGGAAATAGAGTATTTAGATCAGGCGATTGAAAAGCCTAAAAAACCATTCGTAGCAATTCTGGGTGGCGCAAAAGTTAGCGACAAAATTAATGTTATTAAGAATCTACTAACTAAAGCCGATACTGTATTAATTGGTGGTGGAATGGCAAACACTTTCTTTAAAGCGCAGGGATATCCGGTGGCTGATTCTCTAGTTGAGGATGAGGTTTTGGAAATTGCAAAGGAATTGGTGGAAGCGGGTGGGTTAAAACTTCGCCTTCCAGTTGATGTAGTCATTGCTGATGGTTTTAGTGATGACGCAAGTAAAAAGGTAATGTGGGTTGGACCTGTGCCGGAAGGATGGCGTATTCTTGATATTGGGCCAGAAACGATTGAAAATTTTTGCAAAGTAATCTCAAGTGCTGGTACTGTTGTTTGGAATGGCCCAATGGGTGTTTTTGAGATGCCAAATTTTGCTGTTGGCACATTTGCAATCGCAAAAGCCGTCGCGGATAGTGGTGCAATCAGTATTATCGGTGGAGGAGACTCTGCTTCAGCTATTAACAAATCGGGCTTGGCAGACAAGATCAGCCATATTTCAACGGGCGGTGGGGCTTCTCTCGAAATGTTAGAGGGAATCCAACTTCCGGGACTTGTCGCTCTACAAGATAAATAGGTAAGGTAGTGATAAAATATAACCCGGGCGAAATAGCTCGGGTTTTTGTTCTGGACATTTTGAAGACTGTTTAGTAAAATTCAATGTCTTGAGTAAAATTTATATCGGAGGAAGTTTTGGCAAATATAAAATCTGCAATTAAAAGAAATCGACAAAATGAAAAACGCCGTTTACATAACCGGGTTTTACGGGGAAGTACGCGTACACAAATCCGTAGAGCTCGATTGGCAATTGAGAACGGCGAAAAAGAAACTGCAGCTGAAGAAGTAAAGCAAGCAGTCATTAAGCTCGACTGCGCGTCAGCAAAAGGTATTATTCATAAGAATAATGCAGCGAGAAGAAAAAGCCGTTTGATGAAACAATTGGCTTCAATCGAAAAGTAAAAAATTTCATAGGTTGGGTTAAAATAACGGGAGATTAATCATCTTCCCGTTATTTATTTATAGGTGAGAAAAGATGTTTGAAAAAGAGCAAAAAGATATTCAAGCCCAAATCGAAACAATTCTTGAAAAAGAAGATATTCCAATACAGCCCTTTAATTGGTCCTGGATACCATTCAGTGGACATTGGGGCATTTCTACGACTTTCTTCTCGAATGCTTCCCTAGAAGTAAAAAAGGGTAAGGGAATAAATGTCCGACAACGAGCGTCGGAGATCGCCAACCTAGTGGAAGCTGCCTTAGATCTTCCATCTGCTTTTGAAAAAGCGGAAGCGGTAAACGGGTATTTTAATCTTTATTTTGATTCATCGGTATTTGCACGGCAGGTAGTTGATGAGATCTTGGAAAAAGGGGAGAGATTTGGGAAAGGACTTTCAACTAATGAAAGGATCATGGTTGAATATTCCCAACCAAACACCCATAAAGCATTTCATGTTGGTCACCTGAGAAATATGGTTCTGGGATCATCAATTTGTGAGATATTAGAATTTTCTGGAAACAACGTGGTCAGAGCTAATTATTTGGGTGATATTGGTTTGCATGTTATTAAGTGGTTGTGGAATTATATTAATTTTCACGCTGGAGAGACACCTCCTTCTGAAGGGAAAACTCGTTGGATGGGGGGGTTATATGCAGAAGCAGCGAAAAAGATCGATGATAATCCAGAATACGAAGAACAAGTACGTGCATTGTTCAAGAGATGGGATGAAAAAGATCCGGAAATTGTCTCATTGTGGGAAGATACAAGAAAATGGTCATTAGAAGCATTTGATGAGGTATATCAGATGTTAGGGATCAAATTTGATAAGGTTTACTTTGAAAGTGAAGTTGAGGAAACAGGTAAAAAAATTATCAAAAAATTGATCAATGATGGTATTGCAAAAGATGAACGCCCTGAGGGAGCCGTCATTGTTGACCTTGATGAAATATTAGGTACTCAGGAAAAATATCGCGTTTTGGTGATCTTGCGTTCCGACGGAACATCTTTATACCCAACAAAAGATCTTCCATTGGCAATGATGAAATTTTCGGAATTTAAATTAACCAAATCCATATATGTAATCGACGTACGGCAATCACTGTATATGAAACAGATCTTCAAGATACTAGAATTGATGGGAAAGGAATGGGCGAAGGACTGTTTCCACTTGGCTTACGAAATTGTTAATCTTCCGGGTAATGTAACGATCGCTTCAAGGGAAGGCACAGTCGTGTTATTGGAAGATCTAATATGTGAAGCAGAAAAAAGAGCATTCCAAATAGTCGAAAATAAAAATCCAGAGTTAGATGAAAAAACCAAAACAGATGTAGCCCGAAAAGTTGCTATCGGCGCAATTAAATATTCACTTCTCTCAAGGGATAACACAAAAGTCATTACTTTCGATTGGGAATCAGCAATGGATGTTAATGGGCAGGCTGCTCCTTATATTCAATACGCAGCGGTTAGGGCAAATAGCATATTAAGAAAAGTACAATTCGCCCTTCCGGTAAGCAAAGAAATTGGATATAAACTAACAAAGGATGAGGTGGAATTGATTGATTTGCTTGCTCGCTTCCCCGAGGAAGTGCAACGGGCAGCCAAAGATTTAAGACCACTTCTAATTGCTAATTATTCATTTGATATTGCAAGGGCATTTAGTAATTTTTATAACAAATGCCATGTGCTTAATGCTGATGATGAGATTCGAGATTTTAGACTGCGCCTTGTGGCAGGTACAAAACAAGTCATAATGAATAGTTTAAACCTATTAGGGATAAATGTCCCTGAAGTGATGTAAAAATTAATAATTAATGAGGAGAAATGAATGACAAGGATAAGAACGATAATAATGGGAGCGGCTGGAAGAGATTTCCATAATTTCAATGTGTATTTCCGAGAAAACGAAGATTATGAAGTCGTTGCGTTTACCGCAACTCAGATACCAAATATTGAAGGTCGTAAATATCCCAAAGAGCTATCCGGTTCTTTATATCCCGAGGGGATTCCCATTTATGCAGAAACAGAATTATTAGATCTGATCAAGAAAAACGATATAGACCAGGTTGTATTTGCGTATAGTGATGTTCAACATGAATATGTAATGCATAAAGCTTCGCTGGTATTGGCAAATGGCCCGGATTTCCGATTAATGGGAATTCACACTACTCAGATCAAGTCTAATAAACCAGTCGTGTCAGTTTGCGCGGTGAGGACTGGTTCTGGTAAAAGTCAGACAACTCGATTGGTTTCAAAAGTGCTAATTGAGCTTGGTTATAAAGTTGCGGCAATTCGACATCCAATGCCATATGGAAATCTGGTAAAACAGCGTGTTCAACGATTTGCTTCCTACGACGACCTGGACAAAAATGAATGCACAATTGAGGAGCGGGAGGAATATGAACCCCATCTTGATAATGGCGTATTGGTTTATGCTGGTGTTGACTATGCGGAGATCTTAGCTCAAGCTGAAAAAGAAGTTGATATCATATTATGGGATGGCGGGAACAATGATATGCCATTCTTTGTTCCGGATCTTGCCATTGTTGTAGCAGACCCTCATCGACCAGGACATGAGACCATATACCATCCTGGCGAAGCAAATGTAAACATGGCAGATGTTTTTGTGATCAATAAGGTTGATACTGCGGAACCAGATAAGGTCATTCAGGTAAGAGAATCCCTAAGGGAGTTAAATCCGGATGCAATTGTAATTGAAGCCGCATCCCCACTTTTTGTTGATAATCCTGAGGAAATAAAAGGAAAGCGTGTTCTTGTAATAGAAGATGGTCCTACATTAACGCATGGCGAGATGAAATACGGAGCTGGCTGGGTTGCGGCGCGGCGTTTTGGTGCTGCGGCTATTGTTGACCCACGTCCATATGCGGTAGGAAGCATCGCAAAAACATACGAAAAATATCCCAATACTGGCCCAATCCTTCCCGCAATGGGATATGGGGATGCGATGGTCTCAGATCTTGAAAAAACAATAAATCATGCTGATGTTGAGATGGTTATTTCTGCAACACCGATCGATCTCACACGTATTATTAAAGTTAATAAACCTATGCAAAGGGTTAGATATGAGCTTCAGGAAATTGGGCAGCCGACCTTAAAAGAAATTCTTACAAAGAAATTCGGGAAAAAATAAGTTCCCAAGGTCTTCGTCAAAAAACGAAGACCTTTTTCTTTTTAAATTGCTGTGTGCTTTATAATAAGCACATGTTTATTGATGAAGCAGTTATTGAAGTTCAATCCGGAAAGGGCGGAGATGGAATGGTCCATTTCCGAAGGGAAAAATATATCAACCGTGGTGGTCCAGATGGCGGCGAAGGAGGCAAAGGTGGTGATGTGATTTTTAGAGCAAATCACCACATGAATACATTGGAGTTTTTTCGTCATCAAACTGTCTTTAAAGCAGATGATGGAAAACGTGGGGGTGTAAAGAATCAAACTGGTCATTCTGCGGACAATCTATACATTGATGTTCCCCCAGGTACTATTCTAAAAGATGCTGAAACTGGTGAGCAGATCTTAGATCTTGTAGGCAAAAATGAAGAAGTTGTAGTTTGTCCTGGCGGTCGTGGAGGGCGCGGAAACACAAAATTTATGAATTCGCACAATCAAGCGCCGCGATTAGCAGAAAAAGGTGAGCCGGGAATTGAAAAAAAGATACATATTGAATTAAAGTTGATCGCTGATATCGGTATCATCGGCATGCCTAACGCTGGAAAATCAAGTTTGTTGGCTTCGGTCACGAATGCGAAACCAAAAATCGCAAACTACCCTTTTACTACCCTTGTTCCAAATCTCGGCGTAGCGGTTTTGGATGATGAAGTAACTATTGTTCTGGCTGATATACCTGGACTGATCGAAGGTGCCCATACTGGTTTGGGATTAGGAGATACGTTCTTAAAACATATTCAGCGAACCAAAGTCCTCATTCATTTAATTGATGGATTGGCATACGATCAGATGGCAGATTACGCTCAAATCAATGCGGAATTGTCGTTGTTCGACCCAGATCTGGGGAAGAAACCGCAAGTAGTTGCACTTAATAAAATTGATATACCAGAAGTTCGGGAAAACTTGGACAAGTCCCAAAATGATTTTAAGAAAAAAGGAATTGAACTAATCACAATTTCTACAGTAACCCATGAAAATACAAAAAAGCTCCTTTGGAAAGCCAAGCAATTATTAGATGAACTACCTGATATTGAAAAAGAGGTCACACTTCCTGTTTACCGTCCTGAATCAAAAGAGAAGGCTTTTGAGATCATCAAAAATGAATTTGGCTGGGTGATAAAGGGAGGCGCAATTGAACGAGCCGCAGAGATGACCTATTGGGAATATTTTGAATCTGTCCGGCGGTTTCACCGCATACTCGACTCGATGGGCATCAGTGATGCACTTCGTATTGCGGGTGTAAGAGATGGGGATTCGGTTTTCATAAATGACCATGAATTTGAATGGGCTTATGAAATGGATAATGATTAATGGATAAAAAGCGAATTGGTATTTTTGGAGGTACATTCGACCCCCCTCATGTGGGACACCAGATATTAGCCATGGAGGCATCAGAACAGTTAGATCTTGAACAGGTCCTTTGGGTTCTTACACCGGATCCACCCCATAAAATCGGAAAGAAGATCACCCAAATCGATATTCGAGAGAAGATGGTCACAGCGGCGATTAATGATGATCCTGGTTTCACACTATCTTCGGTGGATCTTGATCGTCCAGGTCCGCATTACGTTCTTGACACAATGAAATTGCTGCGAAGTGAATATCAAAACCATGAGTTAATTTTTCTAATGGGAGGGGATTCACTCCACGATCTACCGCAATGGCACAAACCTAAAGAATTTATCGATGCGTGTGATAAATTTGGGGTTATGCGGAGACCAGGAGAAATAATAGATCTTTACGATCTTAAAAAAACCTTGCCGGGTATTATAAATAAAATAGAATTTATAGACGCACCACTATTGGAGATCTCCTCTAATAAAATACGCCAGTTAGTATCAACAAAAAAGCCTTATCGGTATTATTTACCATTT
Organism: Pelolinea sp.; assembly: GCA_030655835.1. Lineage (GTDB taxonomy): Bacteria > Chloroflexota > Anaerolineae > Anaerolineales > Anaerolineaceae > Pelolinea. Next base: position 4,784 of record JAUSPC010000136.1, on the reverse strand, counting down.
GAAGTGTTTAAAATTATCGATGAGAAGCATTTGTATTGGGAAGATATTGAACCGCAGGAAAAATAATTATTAAAAATTGCGAAGAGGTGTTGATGAAGAAAATATTCATAATGATAATAACGATTTTAATAATGTCCGGTTGTGTTTTAGTACCAGTTTCCCCATCTACTCCTTTTCCGTCATCGCAAACTCAAATTATTGGTACATTACCTCCGACTGCAACTGAGGCACAGAGCCAGATCAATGATGATACGCCGGCCCCGATTGCCACGCTGGTACCAACGTTTACGGATGTTCCAACACAACTACCAGCACTTACAAATACGCCACAATCTACTGCGACTCCTTTCCCAATTAAGCTTCAATCTGGATCTCCTGCGTATATTAAGAATTTTGCGCACCCTTCAGATGGGTGCGCATGGTTGGGCGTGGCAGGTCAAGTGTTTGGTATGGATGGGAAACCATTATTGAACAATGTAGCAATGGTAACAGGAAAAATTGATGGCAAAACGATCGAAATAGTTGGCGTTACGGGAATTCCCGAAGCGGATATTTATGGGCCGGGTGGATATGAAATTAAAATTTCAGATCAAATATCAAATTCTGAAGACCTCCTTTCAATACAAATATTTAATTTGAATGGAATCCCTATTTCCGAGGTTGTTCCATTCGATACATATGCAGATTGTGGGAAAAACCTGATCATTATTAATTTTCATTACAAGGATTAAACTCATATGACCGAAACCTTTAGACCATTGGATCTATTGCAATCTATCACAAAAAAATGGTGGATTACAGCGATTAGTATGGTAATAGGTGGAATTGGTGCTTTGATCTTAACTGAGTTCATTCCTCCTTTATATGAATCTTCGGCGTCATTTTCCGTAACAATCGATTACACAAAAACAGGTGCGCTTTCGGATGTTCAAGAAGATCAGGCAATGCGCGGTATTGGGTATGTGATCACGTCTGATGATGCGATCGAAAATGTGGTCAATGAAGTTATGACAATATCAGCGTTCTATTCAAGAGATCAATTCGAAAAAGAGAGTTTTTTAGATCGGGAGGAATTCCTGTGGACATTAAGGTATAGATCTTCTGATCCGATATTTGCAAGAGATGTCGTACAAGCCTGGGTAGAGCGATCTAACACGCTTATCCAGGATGGTTTGATACATGCTCAGATAGTTGATTCGGAAACAAAAATCCTTTGGGGTTTAGAAAACTGTTTAGAACTGGCAACTGGTCAAGAAAGTATTGATACACTTTGCGGGTTTGCTTCTATTAAAGAGTTGGTTGATGAGATAGCCAACATTAGCAGTTTGATTCATGAAGAAAAAATGGCTGCACGAGGTTTATTCTCTCCCTTAGCTGTTCAAATTGTGAATCAGCCGCAAGTTCCGGTTGTCCCTGTTCGCCATCAAAGAAATTTATTCGTTTTTGCGGGAATCATGTCAGGATTATTGATTAGCAACCTACTACAGGTAATTCTAAATAAACGGAGCTTTGAATTTGATAAATAGATTTTTCAACAAAGCCCCTGAATACAGCTGGTATTTGATGATTGCCTTTTTACCTATAACAAGCATGCCGATAGTGTCGTCTCTGCTCGGGTCTGATTCGGTCGCTAGTCCCTCAATCATATTATTAATTGCTCTTGTGTTGTTATGGTTGGCGCCGGAAATATTATTTAATAAACCAATCCACCGGAGCGTCTTGCCATTATTGATATTTGTAATTATTTCAATTATTGGCACTTTATTTTCATTGTTTTATAATATCCCGGCCTTCAAAGGTATTAATCAATTTTCTCCAGTTATTTCTGCCGTCTCTACATTGATCTTGGGTTTTTTGTTTTTTGTTTGTGCCAGTTCATACCCAACCGACAAAACCATCCTCGAAAAAACGATAAGGATAATAAATTGGAGTGGATTATTGATTTTTATTTGGAGCGGTATGCAGGCGGTATCCTGGTACACAATGAACAAGTATCCCCAATGGATGTTCGAAATACAGGGATTGTTTTCTGCACGTGTTCTCTACCGTCAGAGAGTTACTGGTTTTGCTCTTGAGCCGTCGTGGTTTGCCCATCAATTAAATATGTTTTATCTGCCATTCTGGCTATCTTTTACGCTGCATAAAAGGTCCAGCCATTCATTCCGAATATCTTTTTTGACCCTCGAAAATATATTGGCTGCACTGGGTGTGATATCTCTTTTGCTTACGCTTTCACGTGTGGGGATGGCTTCATTATTAATGATGCTCTTTTTAATTGGCATAACCCTTCATAACAGAATTGTACGGTTTGTCATGGATAAAATAGTCAAGGAAAGTAAAATATCAAAAAAGTTTATAACAGTTTTATTGATCGCTTTCTATTTATTATCCATAGGAGCTTCTGCTTTTATTTTTAGAAAAGTAGACCCACGTATGGCGGCATTATTTGATTTCTCATTTGAGAACGAAAATTCATTTATCACTTATTTTAATGAACTAAAATTTGGAGACAGGGTGATCTATTGGCTTTCAGGTTGGAATATTTTTGGGAAATATCCTGTTCTGGGAGTTGGTCTGGGAAATGCAGGGTTTTACTTTCCCTCATCAATCCCGGCGAAGGGATGGCAGTTGGTGGAAGTGAGTAAGTTGATCAACCGTACAGATATTTTATTAAATATCAAGAGCTTATGGTTCAGGCTATTAGCAGAAACCGGTTTAGTTGGGTTTTCACTTTTTATTGGATGGCTGATCTCTCTTGGTTATTATTTGGTCAAGAAGATGAGATCCAGCGACTCTTCGATGAAAACCTTGGGGTTTGTTGGTGCATTTGTTCTGCTAGGCATATTCTTTGAAGGACTAAGTATTGATTCTTTTGCAATGCCGTATTGGTGGATCTCATTAGGAATTGCTGTTTCTGAAACACAATCACAAGAAAAGAATATGCGGACGTAGCTGTGTGAGTAATACCAGTGAATCTCCAAAAGAATAGTCTCTTAAGTTGTTTTACAAAAATCCTCATTCTCTCTGCTGTATTGGGTATATGCATTGTTTCGCTATTTGTCCTTTCGATAATGACCGGTCGCTCGATCATAGATGGTATAAGGAATCTAGAATTGAATGGATCAGAAACTTCTGATGAGGTTACCGGAAACAATTACCAACCAGGCAGTGGGGAAGCTCAACCGCTATTAAATGAGCCTGTAAAAGGTTATCAATCAACAAACAAAAATGGGGAAATGGATACCCAGGAAGTTTTAGATAATGCAACAATTCTGATCAATGACCCAGCTGCGTTAGCAGAAAAATATCAGGGTATTAAAAATATACCGGTCATGTTAACAGTCCCTCCTGTTGTGTATAAAAATGGGGAATTAAAAAAATTTTGGGTTTTAAATGTAGATGAAAATCTCTATGAAAATATTGAAGCAAAATTAGCATATCAGACTCCGCATGTTTACTTTTGGATTGAGGAAGGAGTAGACTTTAATTTGTCTGATTTGAAAATATTGGTAGATAATTTTGAAGAGAATATTTATCCAAAAAATCGAGAGATTTTCGGCAGTGAATGGTCGCCGGGTATTGATAACGATCGCCACTTGACAATTCTATATGCACATAATCTGGGAGGAGCGGCAGGGTATTTTTCTTCCTCAGATTCCTTGATGCGTGAAGTTGAGAAGTATTCAAATATTGCTGAGATGTTCTATTTGTCTGCGGATTATATTGATCTTGGGGATAATTACGCTAGTGGTGTACTCGCCCACGAATTTCAGCACATGATCCACTGGAATATTGATAGGAATGAGGGGTCATGGGTAAATGAGGGTTTATCTGAATTAGCAGTCGATTTAAATGATTTGGATACTGGCGGATTTTCTTCCCTTTTTGCGTATAACCCGGATATCCAATTAAATTTCTGGCCTGGAAATGACCAGGGCGATTCTACACCGCATTATGGCGGTTCTTATCTTTTTATGAAATACTTATTTGAAAGATTTGGGGAAGAATTCATTAGTGGTCTTATCGCTCGACCGGAAAATGGAATGAGGGGATTGGATGAATTATTATCCTCAATGTTAGACATTGATCAGGCATCCCCCCTAACATCTGAGCAAATCTTCCAGGATTGGGCAGCTGCAAATATTTTACAGACAGACCTTGTTGGTGATGGGATCTATAGATATGGAAATAATGAAGTGCCTGTTTTCTCACCGATCAAATCGATCACATGTGATTCAGAGCCCGAAAGCTTTTTGGTTAACCAATTTGGTACAGATTATTATGAAATTCTATGCAACGGTGATTATGAGGTTTCCGTGAACTGGGACAAGAATGTTAAGCTCCATTCACAAGACCCATACTCTGGAAATTATTATTATTGGTCAAACAGTGGTGATGAATCTGCAATGCGGCTGATAAGACAATTCGACCTTTCTGATTCGTCTGGGTTAGTGGAATTTTCGTATAGAGCATGGTTTGATATTGAACGCGATTACGATTATTTATACCTGAATGTTTCTCTGGATGGAAAAAACTGGGATAATTTAGAGACTCCTCGCTGTACAAAAGAAGATCCGACAGGATCAAATTTAGGATGCGGTTATAACGGAAGATCAAACGGATGGATCGAGGAGATTGTCGACTTAACTGCATATGTGGGGGAAAAGATATTTGTGGAATTTGAATATGTGACCGATGCTGCGGTAAATGGAGAAGGATTCTTGTTGGACGATGTAAAAATGGATGCGGTTGGATTCTTTGATGATTTTGAGGATATGGATCAG
>JAUSPC010000126.1 GCA_030655835.1 Pelolinea sp. | reverse complement strand
AAGCGAGGGGGAGCAGCCGTATAAGCAGTAAATTATTATCAAAATAAGCGCTATTTTCTTCATTAATAGTCCTTGTTCCTCATGGACAAATATATAAAGACCTTCCGAAGGTAACTCGGTTTATACGCTATTTTCCATACTGAAAATGCTCTCGATAGAGTCAAGTACTTCGTCCGTCAACGCCTCGCTGAATTCAGATGCAGCCAAATTCTCGTCCAATTGTTCCGGTCTGGAGGCGCCGGTGATGACGCTGCTCACTTCTTTACGCCTCAGGAGCCACGCGATCGCAAGTTGTGCTGTGGTCGCGCCCAATCCGCGAGCGACCTCGGTTAACTGGCGTACTTTTTCGATCACATCTGAATTAATTTCGTTTTGCAGCCACACCATATCCTCAAGGACTGCACGGCTTTTTTCTGGGATACCGTTGTTATATTTACCTGAAAGAAGCCCCCCGCTTAATGGGCTATACGTGGTTAATCCGATCCCATATTCACCACAGATCGGCGCCAGTTCATTTTCCATGCGTCTGCGGTGCAAAAGATTGTATTTTGTCTGCTCCACCATTGGCGGAATTAGTCCATTCTGTTTAGCAAAATTGATCGCGCGCATGAGGTGGAATGCATCCCACTGCGAGGTACCCCAATACAGGATCTTTCCCTGACGGACCAGCATATCCATCGTCTGCACAACCTCCTGTACAGTCGTATCGGGATCATATCGGTGGCAAAAGTAAATATCCAGGTATTCTAAATTTAATCTTTTTAAAGACGCGTGGATAGATTCATTAATATGCTTGCGTGATAGACCGCGCCCATTCACCCCTTCCATTGTCGGGAAGAAAACTTTGCTCGAAATGACCAGTGTTTCCCGTGTGATATCTGCGATCGCTTTTCCGAGGACTTCTTCCGCCTTTCCTTTGGCGTACACATCCGCGTTGTCAAAAAAATTCACGCCCTGATCATACGCGGTATGAACCAGTTCTGCTGCTGTCTTATCGCTGATCTGGTTCCCAAACGTTACCCACGCTCCTAATGAGATCTCACTAACCTTAATGCCCGATCGTCCTAAACGGCGGTAGTGCATATTGACTCCTTTTCTTTAATCAAGAATTATTATTCTGAACTGTCTTCCTTATTACCGATACCCAGCGCTTTCCACTTGTGGTTGTCCGCCCGCAGGCGGTGGGCTTCTCCCTCCCGCATATGCATGCTGTCATATCCCTCTGGTTTAATGTCCATACTTTCCCCTTCCAGCAGCCCTAAAACACCCGACTGCCCTTTTTCCTGACGTTTACTCTGGCAAAAATTACAGGTGTTTGGATCATGGACATGGTAATCCTGAGGCTCTTCATAGGTACTGATGAAGCCTTCATAATTACGCAGCACAACCTTATGATCTGAGCTGCTGATCAGATAATTTGGCATCACGGGGATCTTTCCACCGCCGCCCGGTGCATCCACCACAAATGTAGGTACGGCAAACCCGGACGTATGACCGCGCAGCCCTTCAATGATCTCAATTCCTTTTGAAACTGGCGTTCTGAAATGCCCCGCCCCTTCCACCAGATCGCAAATATAAAGGTAATATGGACGCACGCGCATGCGCACAAGGTCCTGCACCAATTTGCGCTGAATATGCACACAGTCGTTAATACCGGCTAATAGAACAGATTGATTTCCGAGCGGGATGCCAGCGTCAGCCAATTTCGCGCACGCTTCCGCAAGTTCCTGGGTGATCTCATTAGGGTGATTAACATGGATGTTCAACCACAGCGGATGGAATTCCCGCAGCATGTCGCACAGATCATCTGTCACTCGCATGGGCATGAAAACAGGCACGCGTGAACCAATACGCACTATTTCGATATGCGGGATCTCATGCAGACAGGTTAATATTTCTTTCAACACTTTTGGAGCCAATACCAGAGGATCGCCTCCCGACAGAAGCACATCCCGGATTTGTGGTGTCCGCTGTAAATATTCAATTTGAGCATCTATTTCACTCCGGGAAAAAGTCGCTGTGGGATCGCCTACAATACGCCCGCGCGTACAGTAACGGCAGTAAGAGGCGCACTGCGTTGTAACCAGCATTAATGCACGGTCCGGATAGCGGTGCACCAAACCCGGAACTGGTGAGTGAGCGTCTTCCGCTAATGAATCTTCCATCATACCGGTAAAGGTCGAGATCTCGGCGTCTGTTGGCAGCACCTGCCGACGGACCGGATCCAGAGGATCATCCGGATCGATCAGGGATGCGAAATATGGGGTGATATCCACTCGGAAAAGTTCGCTTGCGTCTAATGCATGCTTTTCGCTTTCCGTTAAATTGATCACTCCTTCAAAATCAGCGGTTGAATTCAATCGGTGGCTGAGCTGCCAGCGCCAATCATTCCATTGCTCTTCTGGAATGTCCTTATATATTTGTGCCCGCTTGGATGGAAATTTATTTGGGTTCATCGTCTCTTCCTTAGCTGTAATAAACTCGTGACTTCAATTGTATATCACTATACCAAATTTACTTAAAATGGCTGTATTTATTAAATTTTTATAAGAAATTACAGGTACATTCCTGGATATCTTGACGCTTAAAAACCCACATGGTATCATGAATACCATATTGTTAGCACTCTTAACGTTAGAGTGCTAATTTAGATGAAAAATGGACACATTAACTACACGTCAAAAGAAAATTTTATCTCTGATCGTGCATGAACATATTGCTTCAGCGGATCCGGTCGGGTCTAAAAACCTTGTTAAAAAATTCGGCATGGACCTGAGTTCTGCGACCGTGCGAAATGAAATGGGAGCGCTAACAGACGCCGGTCTGCTTCGCCAACCGCATACCTCCGCCGGACGCGTACCGACTGAGGAGGGATATCGCTATTTTGTGCGTCAGTTAATGAATAAGACCTCATTACCGCCTGCTATTCGCGCCACGATCAACCATCAATTTTCGCAAATGACTAATGATATCCAGCAGTGGATGCGGTTGGCAGCTTCCGTTCTGGCCAATCGTACCCATTCAGCATCTCTGATCACCGCTCCGCAGGCAAGTGAGGTGAAATTTAAGCATTTAGAGCTCATAGGCGCGCATGGTCGGCAGGTGCTCGCCATCCTGGTTTTAGAAGGTGGACAGATCCACCAGCAAATGCTTGCTTTAGATGAACCGGTTACCCAGGAACAACTTTCTATTATTTCACGTAAATTCAGTCAGGAACTTGCCGGAAAAAATGCGGGTCGAATTAATTTATTCATAGAACCGTTGACAACTGTTGAAAAACAGGTTTTAGATTGGATCGAAAACGAGATCATCCGCTCAGATCAGCTGCCCACAGGAGAGATTATTCTGGATGGTTTGACCAATGTACTCTCCGAGCCAGAATTCGCTGGTTCAGAAGAAGCCCGCAGGGCTCTGCGTCTGCTTGAAGAGCGCTCTATTTTGCAGGATCTGTTATCACAAACTATCCTGCCAGATGCGATCGGGGGTGTACAGGTCCTGATAGGCGGCGAGGGCTCATGGAACGATCTACGCCAATGTTCGATCATACTTTCAAAATACGGCTCGCCGGGTGTGGCTACTGGAACAATTGGCATATTAGGGCCAATGCGAATGTCTTATGGAAATTCCATTTCTCTTGTTCGCTTCTTTTCCGGCCTGCTCAGCGATTTTGTCACTCAACAATGGTAAATAAAGGGTATTTAGGAAAATGGTAAAAAAAGAAAATAAAAAAGAAAATAAAAATATCTTTGAAGAATTCGAGGAAACCACTTCCCCACAGGAAGAAATAAGAGAAGAAGGTGAAGCGCAAATTTCAGAAAGCGAAAGTAATAAGGAAGATGCTGATCAAACAGTCACCATCCCTTTATCTGAATACGCCGCCCAGTTAGAAGAGATCGATCATTTAAATCAGAAAGCGGATGAGTTCAGTGATGGTTGGCAGCGGGAACGCGCGGATTTTACTAACTATCGAAAACGCATGGGCCGCGATCTCGACGTTCAAAAGATCAATTATAAAGTAGACGTTATAAAAAAATATTTAGCCGTTAAAGATGATCTCGATAGAGCTTTGAAGAATATGCCTGAATCGCTTATCGGCGAACCATGGGTAGGCGGCATTCAGCTTATCAGCCAGAAATTATCAAACCTTCTCGATGAGGAAGGCATTCAAGTGATCCCGGCAGAAGGTATTGCTTTCGATCCGGAAATGCATGAAGCTATCTCGCATGAGGACAATCCGGATGTAGAAAGCGGATTTATTATCGAAGTGGTCCAACAGGGCTACGCCATCGGCGAACGGGTGATCCGCCCATCGCTAGTAAGAGTCGCAAAATAGGAGAATAAAATGGGAAAAATTATTGGTATAGATCTAGGAACAACAAATTCAGTCGTCGCGGTTATGTCTGCCGGTGAACCCACCGTCATTCCTACCGCTGAAGGGGAGCGCTTATGCCCCTCTGTAGTTGCCATCAACAAGAATGGCGAACGTGTGGTCGGGCGCACAGCCCGCAACCAGGCCATCGTAAATCCGGAGAACACTGTTTTCTCTATTAAACGCTTTATGGGCCGCAAATACGATGATGAAGAGGTCCAGCGCACGCTCAGCCGCGTACCTTATAAAGTCACCAAAGCTAAAAACGGTGATGTGCGCGTGGTAATGGACGGAAAGGAATATTCCCCACCTGAAATTTCCGCGATGATCCTTGGAAAATTAAAGAAAGACGCGGAAGCTTATTTAGGTGAAACGATCACCCAGGCCGTGATCACAGTTCCCGCCTACTTCAATGATGCCCAGCGGAATGCAACCAAAGACGCCGGGAAGATCGCCGGCTTAGAAGTTATGCGTATTATCAACGAACCGACTGCCTCCTCACTGGCATATGGGCTTGATAAAAAGAAAAATGAGGTCATCGCTGTTTACGACCTCGGCGGCGGCACATTTGATGTGTCTATTCTTGAAGTTGGAGATGGGGTCTTTCAGGTGAAGTCTACAAGTGGCGACACTTTCCTCGGCGGCGATGATTACGATATCCGCATAATGGATCATTTGGCTGAGGAGTTCAAAAAACAGACTGGTATGACCTTAGATCAAGACCGGCAGGCACTTCAGCGCCTTCGTGAAGCGTCCGAAAAAGCAAAGATCGAACTTTCCACTGTGATGGAAACCGAGATCAATCTACCTTATCTCACGGCTGATGCAAGCGGCCCCAAACATCTGGTCATGAAACTCTCCCGTTCAAAATTAGAGCAGCTAACCAATGACCTCACAGAAAGATCGATCGGGCCGGTCAAGAACGCTCTCAAAGATGCGGGCTTGAAACCAGGCGAGATCAACGAGGTTGTGATGGTCGGTGGAATGACCCGTATGCCTGCCATTCAAGACCTTGTTCGCCGAGAATTCAACAAAGAACCTCATAAAGGTGTCAACCCCGATGAAGTCGTAGCAGTTGGTGCTGCCATCCAGGCAGGTGTGCTAGGTGGAGATGTTAAAGATATCCTCCTGCTCGATGTAACCCCATTGACATTATCAATCGAAACACTTGGTTCAATTGCAACGCCTCTGATCGAGCGCAACACAACGATCCCCACTCGCAAGAGCCAGATCTTCTCGACAGCTGGCGACAACCAGACCCAGGTTGAGATCAACGTATTGCAGGGTGAGCGGCCAATGGCATCGGATAACAAAACACATGGAAAATTCATCCTCGATGGTATCCCGTCCGCGCCGCGCGGTGTCCCTCAAATCGAAGTAACCTTTGATATTGATGCCAATGGCATCATCAATGTAACCGCTTCGGACAAAGCCACCGGACGCAGCCAGAAAATTACGATCACCGCATCCTCCGGATTGAACGAGGCGGAAATTGAACGCATGAAAGCTGAAGCAGAAATTCACGCCGAAGAAGATAAGAAGCGTAAAGAACTCATTGAAGCGAAAAACTATGCGGATAATGCAGTCTATACAGCAGAAAAAACGGTCCGTGATAATGGCGAAAAGATCGCTGACGACCAGAAGAAACAGGTTGAAGAACTTGCTGCTAAACTCAAGGAAACAGCTGCCGGTGAAGACGCGGATGCCATCCGCAAGCAAACTGAAGAACTTGGTCAGCTCGTCCAGCAAATTGGTGCAAGTCTATATCAACAGGATGATGCAGCAGAAGCAGATGGCTCAACTGAAGGTGGAGCAACCGGCGGCGAAAACCCTGCAGGCGGCCCTGATGGCGAAGATGTGGTTGATGGTGAATTCAAGAACGTTTAAATCAATTTAAAATAACTGAAAGCAAGAGAGGCGCTCGAATTAAGCAAAAGAAAATGCGCGCCTCTCTTGATATATAAAACAATATGGCAAAACGCGATTACTACGAGATTTTAGGAGTGGCTAAATCCGCAAATCAGGATGAGATTAAATCCGCATTTCGTAATTTAGCCCGTAAGTACCACCCAGACGTCAATAAAGAACATGACGCCGAAGAACGCTTTAAAGAGATTAACGAAGCATTTATGGTCCTCTCAGACGAAGAAAAACGCTCTGTTTATGACCGCTTCGGATATGAAGGGCTGCGCAGTACAGGCGGAATGCCGGACTGGAACACTGATAACCCATTCGATATCTTCGAGCAATTTTTTGGTGGTTTGGGTGGTTTCAACTCACGCCAGCGCCGAGATGGACCCCTCCGCGGAGAAGATCTATACGCTTCCATCTCTCTGGAATTCGAAGAAACCTCCACCGGTGTAGATCGTGAATTGGAGATCACACGGGATGAAGTGTGCGAACGCTGCAGCGGCAGCGGTGCGGAACCGGGCACAAACCCGGAAACCTGCAGTACGTGCAAAGGACGCGGCGAGGTTCGACAGGTAAGGCAAACTTTCCTCGGCTCAATGGTCCAGGTTGGCACCTGCCCGGATTGCCGCGGGGCGGGGCGGGTTATTACACATAAATGCACCGCATGCAAAGGGCATGGGTATGAGAGAAAAACGTTTACTAAAACCATTCCTGTTCCAGCAGGTGTGGATAATGGGACTCAGATCCGTTTATCCAGCGAAGGGCAGCCAGGCGCAAATGGCGGCCCGCGCGGGAATTTATATGTCGAGATCAAGGTAAAACCGCATAAATTCTTTCGCCGGCGAAAAGACGATGTTCTGCTTGACCTGAATATCAATATCGCTCAGGCAACTCTGGGAGCGGAAGTAAAAGTGCCCACGTTATATGGCAAAGAAAAGTTGGTTATCCCTTCAGGCACACAACCAGGAAAAGTATTCAAGCTGCGTAATAAAGGTATCCCACATCTGCGAAGTGGCGGTCATGGGGATCAATTGGTCGTTGTCAATGTGGAAATACCTTCCCGGCTCACAAGCAACCAGCGTAAGCTCTTTGAGCAGTTGGCAGACACATTAGGAAGCGAAGTGCTTCCTCAGGAACGCAGTTTTCTGGATATTCTCAAGGATGTCTTAGGTGGATAAAGCCAATTGGCTGGAAATATCTTTTCAGGTCACTCCTGAACAGGCAGAAGCTGTCGCAGAAGTTCTGGGACGTTTCACTAAGGAAGGTGTCGTTATTGAACAAATGGCGGAAGAAAATTCATCCTCCCCAGACCTGGTTTTCAGTTCATCAGTAAAAGTCTTCGGTTATTTTTTCGTGGATGCGTCCCTGGAAAAACAAAAAATGCGATTAGAAGAAAGCATTTGGCACCTCAGCCAGATCCAACCTATACCTGAGCCAACGTACCACCTGATCCAGGACCAGGATTGGATGGCTGCCTGGAAACAGCATTATCGCCCATTCAAGGTTGGAAAAAAGTTGGCAATCCTACCTGCCTGGGCAGAAAACGCTTTCCCATCCCGAATTCCTATCCGGATTAATCCCGGGATGGCTTTCGGTACTGGTACCCATCCGACTACTCAATTATGTCTGCTTATGATGGAAGAAATAATTCAGGCAGGACAAAATGTTTTTGATGTTGGCTGCGGTTCCGGGATCTTATCCGCAGCAGCGATCAAACTCGGCGCGGGTCGGGTTTATGGGGTGGATATCAGCGCCGCGGCAATCGCTTCAAGCGCGGAAAATGCTGAGTTAAATCAGGTACACGATCAAATAGAACTTCACCAGGGCTCAGTTACTGAAATACTCAGCGGATGTTTTGGCGTGATCCAGGCGCCTCTCGTTATCGCTAATATTCTGTCATCCGTTATCTTAAATCTTTTTAACGATGGATTAGCGAATTTAGTTGAATCAGGAGGAACACTCATCCTTTCTGGTATCCTCACACCGCAGATCCATGAAATAATAGCGAACGCAAAGCTCTTCAATCTTCAGTTAATTGAAAAACTTGAGATCGAAGATTGGGCTGCACTTGGCTTTAAAAAGAATGATTGATAAATTTATTCGAGCACATATTCCCAGGTTATTTCAGCCTTACCTTTCAAAGTAGCCGCTACCGAGCAGTATTTACCTTCAGATAATTCGATCGCTTTTTCAACCTGTTTTGCATCCAATCCTTCCCCGGCCAGGAAATATTCCAAATGGATCTTATTGAACGCCCAGGGCGGCTCGCTGTTCTGCTCCGCGGTCACGTGCACTTCTAATTTTTCCAGCTTTATTTTGCGCTTTTCCAATATCGAGACAACATCATAGGAACTACACCCCGCTAATGCGACTAAAAGCATCTCGGATGCTTTCATTCCGATCATTTCTTTATTAACACTTCCCATTACAACTGAATGATTGCCTGAATCTGTTCCAATAAAAGAATGATCGCCAGTCCATCGAACCTTAGCTTTTGCCATTGTTCCTCCATTTTTTCTTGCGATTAATAATTGTAACGGGTATTCTAATTATAAATATTCCAGTAATCCGATTCTTGACACAGAACGTTTGTTCGTGTATAGTATAGTACAAATGTCCGATAATACACCTTGAAAAAGGAGGAGTTTATGGTACGAAAAAGCGAAGGTTTAAGCAAGCGCCATCAATTGATATTGAAGTTCCTATCGGAATTTCAGGAAAAGAATGGTTATTCCCCTTCAATTCGCGAGATTGGTGAGAGCATAAGTGTGCGCTCCACTTCTCTCGTTGATTATTACCTGAAACAACTCGAAGAGAAAGGATATATTTCGCGAGAGCAGCACATCTCGCGCAGCATCTGTCTGCTGAAACCATTACCATCCTCCAAATCAGCCGCGGAACGCATCGCCGATGGTATTAGACAGGCCGGCAGCGCTGTGGATAACCTGCTCAGCATTCCTGTAATGGGGCGCATCGTCGCCAGCGAACCAATTCCTATGCCATCTTCAGACATGGGATTCTTTGACTCAGAAAGCAGTATTGACATCGCACGCTCACTTTTACCCGCAAAAGAAAAAACTGAAGATCTGTTCGCGCTTGAGGTGCAGGGAGATTCCATGATTGACGCAATGGTCAACGATGGGGACATCATAATTATGAGGCGCACCCAGCATGCAAATAATGGCGAAATGGTTGCTATCTGGTTAGACGATAAAGACCAAACCACACTAAAGTATTTTTACAAAGAAGCATCCGGCATTCGCCTTCAGCCCGCAAACCCCAATATGGATCCAATTTATGTGGAAAACCCTGCCAGTTTGCGAATTATGGGTAAGGTTGTCATGGTTATCCGCCAAATGAATAGATTGGCAGTCTAGAAATTAATTTTATTGAAAACCCGCTTTATAGGCGGGTTTTTTTAATTCAGGAACTCGCTTACCATTTCTATCGACAGATCCCAGATAGCATCCTGCAATTCTCTGTTTTGAGAAAGGTCAGAAGCTGGCCGTTCCCGCATATTATCAAAATATTTCCCGCTAACCTGAGCCACATCTGGGGAAGAAGCAAGATAGGTAGAGGTCTTTGCCCCTTCTTCAACACCAACACCTTCCATTGCATAACTTTTTCTGAGTAAATTTGTATTTACCACACCTGGATGCAGAGCGTTGACCGTCACACCGGTACCTTTTAATTTATCTATTAATGATTGGGTAAACAGCACATTTTCTAACTTAGATAAGCTATAAGCTGTGTATCCATCGTAATCATGATCACTCTGAAGGTTATCAGGATCAATATTTTTAATTGACCTATGTGAACTAGATGAGACATTTACTATTCTCGCCGGAGCACTGGCTTTTATCAGGTCTAACAAGAGCATTGTCAGAAGGAAAGGGGCCAAATAATTAACCGCAAATGTCATCTCAAACCCTTCAGCACTTAATCGACGTTCTTTATAAAAATTCCCGGCGTTGTTCACCAGTACATGCAGCGTTTTCTGTTCCCTTTTAATGTCTTCCGCCATGCGCTTAATATCTGCTAATGATGAAAAATCTGCTAAATATAGAGCGATCTTTTCATTACCGGTA
The DNA here is from genome assembly GCA_030655835.1 of Pelolinea sp. Lineage (GTDB taxonomy): Bacteria > Chloroflexota > Anaerolineae > Anaerolineales > Anaerolineaceae > Pelolinea. The sequence continues at coordinate 18,926 of JAUSPC010000126.1, read as the reverse complement.
TCACGGTTTATTTCCTTAATCACCTGGGTGCCTTTTTTCTGGTCACGGCCATGCACCAATACACATGCGCCCATGCGTGCCAATTGAATCGCTGTTTCTTTCCCAATTCCATCCGTTCCCCCGGTAACCAAGATCGTTTGATCATTCATAAATAATTCCTTACGTTAGTCTAATAAGCTTCAGCATACAAAACCACCCGAGCAATACTACTTTCAGCCGCATAAACTGTTAGAGCAAAATTGAATGGCTCGTTGGTCGCAGCCACGCTATCCAACCGCCGCACACCAACCAGAGCACCATCCGCGTCAAATGCTGCAGCACCAATCCATATATCCGCTCGATCCACATCCTTATCAGACTCCACCCGTATTTTGCCGGAAATAGTTGCTTCAATTCCATTTAAGAACCTTGTTTCTTCTTCAACCACAATTGGAAGATAAAGATTTGCGGCTGTGTCAACAACCTGCACTGAAAACAACGATGGTGCAGCATTGATAAAATTAAGGGGAACCGTTTTCAGAAAGATCACCACTGGGGTTGAGCTTCCGGCAGGAGCGAACCGCATGACCGCGGGTGCATACCTTTCTTCAATCAATTTCCCGTCAGGATCAAGAAAAGAAAAAGCCACAACTATATTCTCGAGATCATTTTCTCCAAGATTTTCAACTAAAACCAAGCACCATATTCCCGCATCTCTTGAATGAACACAATTAAGACCGGAAAACCGGACATTTCTCGCTATCTCCGGATCAAAAGCCGAAATTGTATTAATATCAGTTAACGGGATCTCCAATTCATCGCCAACGATGAGTACATTCGGGTTCGCGTCTGGGTTTGCCCCTCTGACCGCATCTATCGTAACTCCATATTGCAGCGCGATTGAAGAAATTGTTTCGCCTAATGCAACAACATGGATCACAGGAGCAGCGGTTGGAGCAGCCGAGGATTCTATCTCCGGTTCAGGTGTGGAGTTCTCTAACGGTGCAGTGGTATTTTCCTTTGTGATATATGGTGTCAGTTTTGACATAGCTGATTCATCAACCGGCTGGACGATTTGGCAGCCAGCCAAAAAAACAACCAGTAATCCGACCAAATTAATTTTTTTCATAGATGGTTTTTATTATAATCGCCCCGCTTACATGGGCATGTTAACACCAGATATAAATCACGTTGTATGATATATTTTCCATAGGGTTAGTTTATCAAAATAATGACAGACAATAGACATTCCAGAAAAATATCTGTATTTACAATTTCCGATTGGGCGGCTGAAAGGAAATTCTACGGTCGCTTTTATCAATCCCAGGGATTTCGAGATGATAAAAGGATCACAAATGATTGCGGACCTGCCAGTCTGGCATCGATCCTGAATGTGTTTCTTTTCCAGGACAACCTTGGGGATTCTCCGTTAGAAAAAGAAATGATCATTCGATCATCGGGATTTGCGCTTTGGAATCGCCTCCCGCAGTGGATTCCGCAAGTAGGAGGCGCAACAGCACCATGGGGAATGGTAAAAGCGTTCAACCGCTGGTCAATGCAATTTAATTTGAAATGGCAGGCCGAGAGAAAAAGCCATGCCCGCCGAGCACACGTTCTTGAAAACCTATTAATGGGAAAGCCGGTTTCCGCTTTGAAGATCTGGAAAACTGGTGGTGCGCATTGGATCAACCTTGTACGATATTCCAGTGATAAAGAACGACTTTACTTTCTTGACCCAAATCCTTATTTGCAATTTCTTTCTGAGGAAAAACGCCTGCAGAGTCAAACCTGGGAAGAATTTGACGATGATTGGGGCAGGACCAATTGGTGGTCAAAGCTCCTCGGTATCAAGAATGAGTTGATCACTTATTCTAAAATCGAAAAATAGCACCCAAATATTTCTGGAGTTCCCTGAAAAAATTCTCAGATCTTTCGACTTTGAAGGAACAACTTAACTTTCGATTGGTATAATTCTTTAATTATCACTAAATTTAAATCCAATGTGGAGAATTTATGCTGAATTACCCTGACTTTCAAACCATCATCTTATCCCTTCAGCGTTTTTGGGCTGAAAAGGGCTGCATGATCTGGCAGCCATACTACTCTCAAGTTGGCGCCGGGACCATGAATCCTGCCACATTTTTAAGAGTACTCGGCCCCGAACCATGGAATGTTGCGTATGTGGAACCCTCTATCCGGCCTGATGATGGACGGTATGGAGATAACCCATATCGCATGCAGCAGCATTACCAATTCCAGGTTATTTTGAAACCAGATCCAGGCAACCCTCAGGAGCTTTATCTTCAATCATTGCAAGCATTGGGGGTCGATCCAAAAGAACATGATATTCGTTTTGTCGAAGACAACTGGGAATCTCCTGCGTTAGGTGCGTGGGGACTCGGTTGGGAAGTTTGGCTGGATGGGCAGGAGATCACTCAATTCACTTATTTTCAACAAGCAGGCGGGATCAATTTGGAACCCGTTTCCGTCGAGATCACTTATGGGCTTGAAAGGATAGCGATGGCTCTGCAGGGCAGTTATAACTTCCGTAAGATCCAATGGAACCCTGATTTCACCTATGGCGATGTGAATTATCAGGCTGAACGTGAACACAGTATTTATTATTTTGAGGAAGCTGACATTGACCGCCTGCGAGAAATGTATGCGCTTTTTGAAAAAGAAGCTGATCTCGCACTCAATAAATGCCTGGTATTACCAGCATATGATTACATTCTGAAATGCTCCCATACCTTTAATGTGCTTGATACCCGCGGCGCCATCGGTGTTACCGAAAGGCAAGCCTTATTTGGCCGTATGCGTGATCTTTCCAGACGAACCGCGGAAGCCTTTGTTGCACAGCGTGAAGAACTTGGTTTCCCCTGGTTGGAAAAGCAAACCATTCGGGGAGAAAAGGTTGATAGTCTGCCTTCAGACGAAACACAGATGAATTTGTTATCCCCTGTGGATCTGCCAGATATAGCCAATCTACTCATTGAGATCGGTACTGAAGAACTGCCTGCCGCAGATCTGGAAGATGCCCTTACCCAGCTCCAGGAATCTGTACCGGCATTAATAGACAATCTGCGTTTGACCTATGAAGGCGTCAAGATACTGGGAACACCCCGAAGATTGATCATTCATGTCAGCGCTCTCACTTCTCACCAGGAGGATCAAACCCGAGAACTCAAGGGACCGCCAGCCGATCGCGCCTTCGATAAAGATGGTAACCTTACCCCGGCTGCAATTGGATTCGCCCGGAACAAGGGGATCGAAGTTGCTGATCTACAGAAGAAAATGATCGATGGAGGTGAATATCTCGTCGCTGATTTCCACGAAAAAGGGCGATCGATCAACGAAATTCTGCCCGCAAAACTATCTGAATTGATAGCAGGCATTCACTTTAATAAATCCATGCGTTGGAATGAGAGTGGGATCACATTCTCACGGCCCATTCGCTGGCTGGTAGGGTTATACGGCAGCGTTGAAATTCCTTTCAAATATGCATTATTAAAATCAGGCAGAGTCACGCGCGGACTAAGATTTTCTGATAATGAGGAATTCACATTGGGTCATGTGGACGATTATTTTCCATTTCTCACTTCGCAAGGGATCATCGTTGACAGCGTTGAAAGGAAAGATACCATCAAAAAGCAGGTGGAAAAATTACTTACATCAGTCAAGGCATCCACGGATATTGATGGATCACTTTTATCAGAAGTAAACAATCTTGTGGAAGCGCCTACTTCCTTGTTAGGGAACTTCAACAACGATCATTTAAAATTACCGCCAGAAGTGTTAGTTGGTGTGATGAAAAAACATCAGCGCTATTTCCCCGTATATGATGACAAGAGTAAATTGATGGCACATTTCATCACCGTTCGAAATGGCGATAATAAACATTTAGAAATCGTGGCACGCGGAAATGAAGAGGTTATTGAAGCTCGTTTCGCGGATGCCGCATTCTTTATGCGCGAAGACAGCACAAAAAAATTGGAGGATTTCCTGCCAAAACTCGAATCCCTCACATTTCATCCAAAATTAGGATCCATGCGAGCTAAGTCACAACGGATATCTGAGATCACCTCCGAATTTTCTGAAATTCTTGAGTTGTCTGCGGATGAAAAAGCCAACGCTGCACGCGCGGCCTATTTATGCAAGGCAGACTTGGTCACCAATCTGGTTGTAGAAATGACCTCCCTACAGGGGACTATTGGTAAATATTACGCGCTCAGAGATGGGGAAAACAAGCAAACTGCCCAGGCAATAGAAGACCATTATCTTCCTCGCCAGGCAGGCGGAAAATCTCCCGAACAGAAATCTGGCTTGGTAGTTGGGTTAGCTGACAGGTTGGACTCATTGGTTGGTTTATTCGCAGTCAATATGGCACCCACCGGTACAAAAGATCCCTTCGGTTTACGGCGGTCAGCGATCGGACTGCTTCAAAACATCGTTCAGTGGGAGCTCAACTTCGATCTCAAGAAAAGCCTTGAAATAGCCGCCTCCTTCCAACCTGTCAAAGTCTCCCAGGAGAACCAACAGGCATGTTTCGATTTTATTATTGGTCGGTTGCAGAACATGCTTCTCGAGGACGGGTACAGATACGATGTTGTAAATGCGGTTCTTGCAGAACAGGGAGCTAATCCTTCCGCTGCATTAAAGAGTATGATCGAGCTGAGTAAATGGGTTGAAAAAGCTTCATGGGCAGTGATCCTGCCCGCATTTTCCCGATGCGTACGTATTACCCGCGATTTAGCGGATACGTTTGACGTAAACCCGGAGAATCTCATTATGGATGAAGAAAGAACCCTGCTGTCCAGCGCCGAACGTGCGGAAATGATCATTCAAGAATCAGGCACAATAGGATCATTCCTGGTCCAAACCGAGAAAATGATTAATGATATCAATGCTTTTTTTGAAAATGTTCTAGTAATGGATAAAGATCAAAAGGTCAAAGAAAATCGACTTGGAATCCTGCAAAAGATCACTGCACTATCAACAGGACTAGCAGATCTATCTCATTTGGAAGGTTTTTAATAGGACAACAATAGAATAAAGATGGTATCAGTTAATAAATATATTCGATTTGAAAATAAGTCTGAAAAGAAAATTTTTGAAGGTGCGATTTTGGCTGTTCCTCAAGCAGGATTAAAGGTATGGGAAACGCGCGGATTAGCACGTCCCGTTCTTGCGCATGGAGAGGTTGGTGGTCAGGAAGTACACTGCAATATTATTGTCAGCATGGTTGATAAAAGCACAACCATGAACGCGGAATCTGATGGCCTTGACGAAAATGCCCTCAATGTTGCCTTAGTCCGTCTGGAAGATGCACTTAAGGCACAGTTAACTTGACCCCCAACTTATCCTGCTTGCTATCCTGCACTTTTTCTATTAAAGTAAAATCAACCATATTAATGATGCGTACATCATTTATCACATGAGCACAATTGACGAGATCCGAAATCGATTAGATATTGTTGACATTATTTCTGAATCTGTTAAATTACGCAGAAGCGGGAAAAATTATACGGGTTTCTGCCCTTTTCATGCTAATACTCGTACACCAGCATTTGTTGTTTTCCCTGATTCAGGTTCATGGCGCTGTTTTGGAGAATGCAACGAAGGGGGTGATCTTTTTCAATATGTGATGAAAAAAGAAGGGGTTGATTTCAAGGAAGCATTAAAAATGCTTGCTGACCGTGCCGGGATCCAATTAGAACCCCTAACCCCACAAAAAAAAGAACGAAACGAGCGCGTGGACCATTTACGCAAACTCCTTGAAGAAGCAATTATGTTCTACCGCAATCAGTTGATCAACTCGGAACCAGGAAAGCTGGCGCGTACTTACCTGCGCGAGAAGCGAGGCATCAAACCGGAAACCGAAGAGGCATGGGAGCTCGGTTATGCTCCTAAGGGCTGGGATGCGGTGCTCAATTATTTCAAGAGCAAGGGGTATCCGATAAGCGATATTGTTGAAGCCGGTCTCCTAACCGAAAGGCAGGACGGGAAGGTGTATGACCGCTTCCGCCACCGCATCATGATCCCAATTCGTGATATGTCCGGCCAGATGACTGGGTTTGGAGGTCGTGTCCTTGACCCGGAGGATGTTCCAAAATTCATCAACTCACCGCAGTCAATTCTTTTTGATAAAAGCTCGATCTTGTACGGTCTAGACAAAGCGCGTCGTGCTATCCGCAGCGAGAATCAAGCGGTTATTGTAGAAGGATATTTTGATGTGATCGTTGTTCACCAGGAGGGATTCCAGAATGTGGTTTCGCCGATGGGAACCGCTTTGACAGAAATTCAGATCCGAATGCTTAAGCGATTTACCCGCCGGCTGACGCTTGCACTTGATCCTGACGCGGCTGGTCAGAAAGCAACATTAAAAGGACTTGAAGTTGCGCGAGAAGCGCTGGACCATAACAGCGATCCAATTTTTGATGCCCGCGGGCTTATCCATTACGAATCCCGCCTGCAGGCTGACCTGCGGGTCTGCACGCTTCCAGACGAACTTGACCCTGACGAGATCGTCATTCAAGACCCAAAACTTTGGGAGCAGATCATCCAAAAAGCACAACCTATCATCTATCACGTGCTTGAATCCCTAACAGAAGGACAGGATCTAGATGACCCAAAGGTCAAAAGCACAATCGCTGCTCAGATCTTACCGTTAGTAAAGGATGTCGCAAACCCGATTGAGAGAGATGCCTACCGCCAACAGATTGCTCGTATCCTAAAGATCGATGAACGGGTCCTGCTTGACGCGGCTTCTCATTCAAATAGACCACGTAAATATAAAAAACAATCACCCCATTCAGAGGAACAACCTGCCCACACAGCAAAGTTAGAATTTAATGAACAGGGAAAGATCAATATGATTGAACGCGGGATCTTAGCATATCTCCTTAAAAAGCCCGAGTCTAAATACAAGATCAATCGATTCCTGCGTTCTAATAAATTAGACCAACTTACAATCACTGATTTTTCAAGCTCTGAGAATCAGCACATTATCCAGATCATATTTGATTCACTATCCCAGGGCGATCTTGACCCCTTGGATTTTATTGCTGAAAAAGTAGAAGACGAAACATTTCTCAAAGAATTAGAGCAACCAGAACCATCCAAATCTTCAGAAGAGGAATTAAAGAATACCGACCTCCGTGAACTTGAGGAATCCGCCCGAATGATAATGCAGGCTCGCCAGCTGTCTGTAAATCAGCAAATAAGAGATTTTCGGTTTATGCAAACCAGCCAGGAAGAAGAAGGTAATAATGATCAAGGGGTAATTCATCAAGAACGTCTTCTGGATCTGATAAAAAAAAGAGGGCTGCTTGATCATGCCCTCTCAAAACCCGTCATCATTCAATGAAATTTCCCTCATGTATAATTAATTTCACAAAACAAGTGTGCTAATATCAAGAATTACTTGGAATATGCTTTTATTGATACACTAAACAGATATGTCACAGGATAAAAATGGCCTCAATTGGGTTAGCGGGGAAGAAGAAAACGATATGGTACCTTTTCCGGATGATGAAACTATGATTGATGAGAATTTAAACAATGACGACCTAGATCAACCGGAAGAAATATCAGAATCATTTGCTGAGAAAGCCTACTCTCCAGAATTATCCCGGGATCCTGTACGGTTATATCTTAAAGAGATTGGCCAGATCGATCTTCTTTCAGCAGAAAGCGAGTTTCGGCTAGCTACGCGCAATGAGGCACATACTCGGTTAGATTGGTTGAGAACTCGCGAATCAAAAGACAACGCTGCCCCGACGGACCTGAATGCTGTTTTCCTTCAAATTCTGTTAGATCTGCACCAAACCTACGGAAATTTGCATCTTTTCTACCAGACAAATCAGGCGATCAACTTACCCAATTTTAGCCTGGTTCTTGCGGAAGCACAGGCACTCCGCACACAGTGGAAAAACGATGAACCCTCATACGTGCGCAGCTATCTAGAGATATATTGGAATGAGATTGAACGGACAACTGATACAGTCAAGACAGAAGTCATTACAGGTTTTATTCAAGAGGTTTACGCTTTCTTTTTAGCAAGCTATCTGCTTCCAATTGAAACGGCATCCTATCTTCTTGATTTCCTCAATAAGAAAAACAAGCTTCCAACCAAACAAACATTGATCAAACATATACCAGAACCAGAAATTCTTGAGAAGACCTGCGAAAATATTGAGTTCTTATCAGACGAAGCAACGACCGTACTAATACGGGCAAATTTACGATTGGTGGTTAGCGTCGCGAAACGGTTTATAGGAAGAGGAATTTCTTTTCTGGACTTAATTCAAGAAGGTAATCTGGGTCTCCTGCGCGCGATCACAAAATTCGACGCCACACGAGGGTTCAAATTCAGTACATATGCCACATGGTGGATCAGGCAATCCATCAGTCGATATATTGCAGAACAAGCCCGCACCATACGCATCCCGGTACATTTATTTGAATCAATATCAAAACTGCTCCGAATTCAACGCTCGCTGGTGCAAAAACTTGGACGTACTCCAACCACTGATGATATCGCGCTCGAATTTGACATTCTAACCACAGAGGAAAAAACGCAAATAAAGGACGCGCTTAAGAACGATAATCCAATTAATACAAGACTTCAAGTTCGATGGAATTTAGCATCTGAAAAAGTACAGCGCATCCTGAAATCCGCAGAAGAACCCATTTCGCTTGAACGCCCGATCGGTGATGAGGACAGCAGCCAATTAGGAGATTTTATTGAAGATAATGAGGCAGTTGAACCAATTGATGCGGCCATCCGAGAGATGCTGCGCGATCAAGTGCATAACGCTCTTGAAGCACTTTCAGAACGCGAGCGTCAGGTTCTTGAATTACGATTTGGCTTAATTGATGGCAAAGACCATACACTGGAAGAGGTCAGTAATTACTTTAATGTAACCAGAGAACGTATTCGGCAAATTGAAGCGAAAGCACTTCGTAAACTTCGCCACCCAACTCGCAGTCAGGACCTGCGTGAATATCTATGAAAAATCTCGTTTTTATGCTTGCGGGTGTATTTTAAGCGTGATATAATCCCGTCGCAATCAATAAATAAGTTCATCGCTTTTACAATAGGGCAGGCAAACATGCACCTGCTCAAAACAACCCCAATGAATGAATAAAAAACTTTTGTTATTATCATTTTCATCATAGGCAGCGCTTGAATATTTCACATTTTAAAACAGGAAACGGGTAAACAATATGAATGTTTCAGAACTTGAAAAAAAACCATTAACTGAACTACGCAAGATCGGGGTGGAAATTGGTATTCCGGACGCGGAAAAACGCAAGAAAGAATATCTCATGATCTCGATCGCAAGCCGCACGTCGGAAAACATAGCTGATGATGATGCAGAAGCTGGTGAGAAAGGGGGAGGTGTTCTGGAAATCATGCCTGAAGGCATTGGCTTTTTGCGGGAAAATTATCAGATGAGCAAAAATGATATCTATGTCTCTCAGGCACAGTTACGCCGTCTAGACCTGCGAAATGGCGACCTCATTTTTGGCAACGTCCGACCTCCGCGGGAATCCGAACGGCATTACGGACTCGTGCATGTAGAATCGGTTAATGCTTTACCGGTAGACGAAGCAAAAAATCGCATCAAATTTGAAAATCTTACCCCCATCTTTCCTGAGGAACGCATTAACCTGGAAACTAATAAAAATGTTGCTTCCACCCGCATGATCGATATGATCGCTCCCATCGGTCGTGGGCAGCGTGCTATGATCGTATCTCCTCCTAAAGCTGGTAAAACAACCATTCTTAAAGAAATTGCTAATGCTGTGTCGGCGAATTACCCCGAGATCAATTTGATTATCAGCCTTATTGGTGAGCGCCCGGAAGAAGTGACCGATATGGACCGCTCTGTTGAAGGAGAAGTGATCGCGTCTACATTTGACGAACCCGTTACTTCACACGTACGCACTGCTGAAATGACACTCAATCGCGCCAAACGGCTTGTTGAAATTGGGCATGACGTCGTCATTCTGATGGATAGTCTCACGCGCTTAGCCCGTGCGTATAACCTGGTCGTGAACCCGTCCGGCCGAACACTTTCTGGCGGTATGGATCCTTCCGCGTTATACCCACCCAAACGTTTTTATGGCGCCGCGCGTAACATTGAAGACGGTGGATCATTGACCATTATCGCAACCGCCCTGGTTGAAACTGGCTCACGCCTTGATGATGTGGTTTATGAGGAATTCAAGGGTACAGGGAACATGGAGCTACATCTTTCCCGACGCCTGCAGGAACGGCGAATTTTTCCCGCCATCGACATCGAACGCTCATCTACCAGACGTGAAGAATTACTCATTGATCCTGATATTCTTAAACAGGTATGGCTCATGCGCCGAATGTATCTCCAAATGATCGGACAGGCACCTCAGGGCGCTGGGATGGAACCTTCAGTTGCTTTTGAAGCGATCATCAATAAAATGAACAAAACGAAGAACAACGTAGAATTCTTAGAGGCGTTAACAGCGAACAAATAAAATGGCTTTCTCTATAAAGAAAGACGAGCAAACAGAAGATCGTCAGAATGGCAGCACATATCCTCTTTGGTTGACAGCTGTAACTTGGGTCGTCGCAGTTTTGATGATCGGGTTAATGGGATTTTCCCTTTTTCAATATTTTTCTGGTCGTTCTCTATTAGCATTTATCAACAGCCCATCAAACCAGGAAATTATTACAGATATTTCTACTTTACCAGATTTTATTCCAACCAAAGTTTTTGAATCCGTTGAACGTAGTACAAATCCCGATACGGTTCTTCCGGTTGGATCACGCAAAGAAGTGGTTGAATACACTGTTGCATCTGGAGATTCCCTTTTTGGTATCGCTAAACAGTACGAGGTTGAACCAGAAAGCGTATTGTGGGCTAATACCGATACCCTCAATGATGACCCCCATTTGATCTCTGTTGGTGAGAGATTAAAGATTCCTCCGGTAGATGGCATTTTATACCTTTGGAAAGAGGGAAATAAGCTGGAAGAAGTTGCAGGAAAATATAATGCATCTGTAGAAGACATTCTTCTCTACCCCGGCAATGACCTTGATTTATCCAACCCTACCATTGAGCCGGGCACAATCCTAATGATCCCTGATGGATGGCGGCCGCTTCAGCCGTGGGTTATTCCCGTCTCAGCGGGTAATGATGCCGGAGTTACCGCACAGATCGCAGGGCCAGGGTCTTGCTCACCCAGCGGTGGCAGCTATGGCACTTACTCGTTCATCTGGCCAACGCCCTATTACGGGCAGGTCTCCGGAAATGATTACTGGAGTGGACACCAGGCTATTGACGCGCAGTGTTTCCAGGGCGATTCTATTTTTGCTTCTGATTCCGGCGTGGTCATATATTCCGGCCCCATCAGCGGCGGTTACGGCAATCTAGTCGCTATCGACCATCAAAATGGGTATCTCACCCTCTACGCCCACTTAAGCGGATTCAACGTGGCGTGCGGACAAAGCGTCGGTCAGGGGCAGGTGGTCGGGTTTTGCGGATCAACCGGAAATTCAACTGGCGCTCACTTGCACTTTGAAGTCCGCCAGAATGGCGGATTCGTGAACCCCTGGTATGTGCTTCAATAAAAGCAGGTAACCAAAAAGCCCGAAATTACTCGGGCATTTTTATAATAGATTTGGGGGATTCACGTCCACGCGCCAATCCTGTAGGTTAACCAAAGGGACAACCAATTCGGGCTGGTTTCCCTTTAATATGATCTGCCAGCGATAATATCCGCTTCTTTTCCCAAAATATGGGGGGACAGGGCCGACCATTTGCAGGGTTTTATCCGCACTTTCAGCTATTTTTTCGGATAGGCGCGAGGCAAGATCAACCGCTCGTTCTTTGGCTATTTGCGGATCTAGATCTCTCGTCTCAAACCGAATGACTTTTGAAAAAGGCGGGTATTGCAGCTCTCTTCTATAATCCAGGTCTGCGTCGTAAAAACCCAAGAAATCATGCTCCGCTGCATATTGGATCGCATAGTGTTCAGGTTGAAAGGTTTGTAAAAATACACAGCCCCCCAAAGCGCTCCTCCCCGCTCGACCGGCGACCTGAGTGAGCAGTTGAAATGCACGTTCCCCCGCACGGTAATCCGGGAAATTAAGACCCACATCCGCCATGATCACTCCCACCAGTGTGACCAGCGGCAGATCCAATCCTTTTGCCAGCATCTGCGTCCCGATCAGCACATCGGCATTATGCCGTTTAAAATGAGAAAGGATGATCGCTTCAGATTGTTTTCCAGATGCGGTGTCTGCATCCCAGCGTAAGATACGCACAGATGGGATCAGTTCGATGAGCGCCTGCTCTACCCGCTCTGTGCCCATCCCATATTGGCGGATACGTAAACTGCCACAATTTGGGCATTTTTTCAATATTTTTCGTGAATACCCGCATGTATGGCACATTAATTGGTGCGTATCTTGATGAAATGTCAGCGGAAAATCACACTTTGGACAGCGGGCTGTATAGCCGCAATCCCGGCAGAAGATAATGGTTGCGCTTCCGCGTCGATTTAAATATAAGATCGCCTGTTGCCGTTTTTCGATCACGATTTTCAGCGCTTCCTGTAGACTTCGGCTGAACATGGACCGATTTCCCTGCTGCAGTTCTTCCCGCATATCGACCACATCAATCGAGGGCAGTGGAAGGTAAGAAATACTGGAAATGGTATCTGTCCCCTTAATTCGCGCGGCAATCCGTTTTTCGAGATGGATCACCCGCCAATGCTGATATTGAGCATGAAAATACAGGTCCACATTCGGGGTTGCAGACCCGAAAATAACTGCCGCATCTATTATCTTTCCGAAGGTAAGAGCTGCTTCAATGCTGTCGTATACCGGACCCATCTCCGCTTGATAGTAAGAATCATCATGGCATTCATCCAGAATGATCACACCAATATTAGGCATGGGAGTAAACAGCGCGCTGCGCGGTCCGATCAATACAGAGAACTCTCCCTGCCTTGCCCGGCGCCAGGTATCATACCGCTCACCCGGGGATAATCTTGAATGGATGACGCCCACCCGCCCGGGAAAACGGTCCAAGAAACGTTGAATTGTCTGGGGTGTAAGTGATATTTCCGGCACCAGAACAACGGCCTGTTTCCCCATCTTTTCTGTTTGTTCCACTGCACGTAGGTAAAGCTCTGTCTTTCCAGATCCCGTGATTCCTCTGATCAAGGTCGGCAATGGTGATGAAGAAACAATTTCTTTTTTAATTATCTGCCAGGCAGATCGTTGGTCCTCTGTCAGGTTGGGTCTTAGTGTTCCCTCAGGAGAAACGCCTTCAACCGGATCACGAATAACCTCTCGGGAATTAACCACAACCAGAGATTGCTTTTCCAGATAACGGATGTCGGCTGAGGATGCGCCGGTCGATGCGTAAATATATGAAACCTCAGTATCCTCTCTTTCCTTGATCAGTAAGTCAATCATCCTTCTTCTACGTTCAGACGCAGCTGACCCCTCCCGTCCGAAAGATATATCCTCTATGGACTTAATATCAAGGTTTGGGGCAAGTCTAACCGTGTTGATCTGCTTCTTTTTTACCTTTGGGGCGGGTAAGATCGGCTGTGCTGTGATGAGCCCGTTTTTGATCAGCACATGGATGGATTTTCGCCAGTCAATATGCCGGAAAATATGGTCAAATTGCCGCCCTCTGAGATCACCTCGTTGAGAAAGCGTTTCCAATAACCGCCGCTGCAAAGAGGTTAGAGTTGAAACATCCAACTCTTCTGGCAGATCAGCTTTGTAAAGTGTGTCTGAACGCTGTCCCAATCCCGGGGGCAGCATGGTCATTAAATAGCTGGGGATCGGTTGAAAAAAAGTTACAGCCAAAGCTTTAGCCAATTTTATATAAGGTGGACTTACAACAGGAACATCATCTATCACCGCCGCGATCTCTTTGATGTCAGGAAAATCGCTTGTTTCTGAAAAAGAGGTAACAATACCCTGCACCTGCTGCGTATTAAAAGGCACCTCAACCAGATGGCCTGGCTTCAATCGCCCCTGCCAATTTTGAGGGATCAGGTAGTCAAATTGATCGTTCACGCCGGGCACATAAACAGCTACCTGTGCAAATTTAGCCATCCCCACTTTTTCCTTTACTTTTTTTATTTATCAGAGAACTACAGCCGCGGAACCATATCCCACAACCGACGTTTTATCTCCGGCTGAATCAGCGGAAGTGCTGTAATTCAGAACATATGCTTTCTTCCCTCCCGCCTTCTTTGCAATCCAGAGCATCACAGCCACAGCCGCAGCCCCGCACGCGGAAGCATCTCCGTTCTTTTCAGCAGATAAAACACCTTCCGGATCCATCGCTTTAATTCGCCGCAGCATTTCTGCGTCCCTTTGTTCAGCAATATCTAATGGAAAGAAATGTGAGAGATCGGTGCTCGCGATGACTATGAATGATCTGTCCCTGATCACCTCAAACAACGCATCGGATACCTGTTTTAATATTGTATCGTCCAGACTACGGATCATCAGCGGCAGTAATTTGAATTCTGTTCCTAATGCCCGCTGAACGAATGGCAGTTGTATCTCTATAGAATGTTCAGGATCATCACTCACTTGATGAATACGAATACCCTTTTCATTGAGGACCTGCTCACACTTATTCAAAGCATTTGTATCTACAGGTATTTCTCCTAAAGGAGTTCGAAAAGCCTTATGTGCCGTGGTGATCAAATCGCCAGGCATATACTGATGAAAAGGGGAAAGAATTACGATCAGATCTATCTTTTTGCCTTTAATGGTCTTATAGGCATAACCAGCTGTTTTTCCGGAATAGCGGTGTCCGGCATGCGGAGCGACCAATCCTATAATTTCTTCAGGCACATCTTCTTTGGTTACTTTTGCATCTTTTATATACGCATCAATTTGTTCGCTCAAACCAGTGGGGTCCCCGATGTACCAGGTGCCGGTGATTGGGGAAGGACGTGAAGTTGATTTAAATTCCATCATACTCTCCTGATCCTAATTATATCTTTATAGAAATCGGGCGAACAATTCGCCCATCATTTTGTTTAGTAAGGAAGGTAATTGTGCGGGTTGAGCCGTCCGTAGTTGCCACCAATTAATTCAAAATGCAGGTGCGGACCGCTCGAGTTGCCCGTACTGCCCATATACCCGATAATGTCACCTTTGGTCACAAAAGACCCACAGCCGACATTCAATGATTGAAGGTGGCCGTACAGGGATTGATAACCATTGCCATGGTCAATTGCCACCACATTGCCGTAACCCCAATCACTCCAACCAGCATACACAATGACACCATTATCCACGGCGTATAGCGGATCATTCAAGTCCCCGGCCACATCTATGCCCCAGTGGTTGATCTCTGGTGAAAAATCATACCCGGATAAATAGGTCTGCACTGCCGGCCAGATGAATACCCCGGTCCCGATCGGACCGATCGAAGTTGGGGCGCATTTTCCCTCGCCCCAAATGGCAGATTCAGCCGGTTCATCGCGCGCAAGAATGGAAGTGGTCCAGTCAAAAAAGAAACGCGAGCCGCCGGGCGCAAAAATTGCGGTTCCGGGTTCAATATTCGGGTTGGCGTAATCCCCTATGGTCTCATACGAAATTCCGTTACCCGGCCATTCGATGATCGTTTCCGGGGTTACATTTAATCCATTTGAAACACCATTCAACCCATCACCTGCATTCCATGTATAAAGCACGCCATCCACCGGTGGTATGGTCAGAACCTGTCCGGGGTAAATAGCCGCCGGATTATCTCTCAATAAATTGTAGTTTGTCCACAGCAGCGTTTCAGCGGTCACGCCAAACGTTTGTGAGATCCCAAAGATTGTGTCGCCGGTAACAACGGTATATTGTTGAAAATCATATCTTGAACCTGTTGGAGCATCTGTGTGCGTATCGGCAGACTTGGTGATCCCTTCAACCGGCGCAACACCTTCATACGCCGGCAATTCCAGCACAGATATTTCAGAGCCTCCACCAGCATCCACAAACGCATCATTATTATTGCCAGATAGATCCTCGCTGACAAAATTACCCTTCATCACCCAAACTACCAGCCCGATCAAACCAACTGTGATCAGAGCGGTGCCCGCGCGCAGGGCAATATCGCCCATACCAAGACTTGTGATGCGCTGCCAGAATTGATCCCAACCAGTTCGAATAATTTCTTTGGGAGCATCTTGTTGGTCTTGATTGGAAGGCTGTTGTTCTATTTGTAAATCTCCATCATCGGATGGAATATCATTAAACATAAAAACCTCGAAAAAATATCATACCATAGTAATAATATCTCTTAAAAGCTTCATAAAACTTTCATATTGAGGCTCTCTCAAATAACCAGTGGATATAATTACAACATGAATGCAGAAAAAGAGTTCCTCAAAAATATCGCATCTCAACTGAAAAAGAACCATTTATTTCTGGCTACCGCTGAATCCTGCACAGGAGGGCTTCTGGGGCACCTCATAACAAATTTACCAGGGTCATCAGATTTTTATCTGGGCGGGCACATTGCCTATTCAAATTCAGCAAAACGCCTTTGGTTGGGTGTACCTTCACAAGTTTTAGATATTTTTGGAGCGGTCAGCAGGGAAACAGTTTTAGCAATGGCTAATGGCGTTCGAAAGGCTTTTTCGGGGGAAGTGGATCCTAATAGGATCATCGGATTTTCAATCTCTGGAATTGCCGGGCCCGGGGGCGGAACACCAGAAAAACCTGTTGGCACAGTTTGGATGGGATTAAGCACGCATATTAGTGAACGCGCTTACTATTTCCTTTTCGATGGATCACGGGACGAGATCAAGAAGCAAACCGCTTTTCAAGCCTTAGAAATTCTCAGTAAAGATATCTCCCTGATATAAAAAACTCTCTGAAAGGAGAGCGTATAGATATTATTTTCCCAATCGTTCGCGTTCATCTTCCACGATGCTTTTATCCAGTTTGATGAAAAGAGGTTCGGGCGGCAGGAATTTTTGGCCTGAGTTTAGGTCGCTTTTTTCCCATTTTCCAATTGCATCTTTGGGATCATACTGCAAAACGCTGTGCTCCCCAACAGTATCCTGTATGGATTCTGTAAATTGAGTTCCGAAAAGTTCACCCTCATATCCAAGATAACGATGTAATTTTTGGCTTGTATAGGGCAAGAACGGTGCAAATAGCACTTTCAGGGAATCGATCGCTTTCATCGCCACGAAAATTGACCTGCCAGCCTCTTTCCGATCTGTTTTCACGGTTTTCCAGGGAGCGGAATGATCCAGATATTTATTCACTTCTGAAGCCAACCGCATCGCCTCATTTAGCGCTGAACGAAGACGGACTGCTTCTATTTCACCCCCAATAGTTTCAAACCCTTTTTCAACTTCAACAAGTAGGTTGTTGTCCGCTTCAGTCAATTCGCCTGGGTCTGGCACCACCCCTTCCCAATATTTATATGCAAACGACAGCACTCTGTTCGCCAGGTTTCCCCATGTCGCTACCAGTTCATCATTATTATGGTGATAAAACTCATCCCAATCCCAGTCTGCGTCACGCGTTTCTGGCATTATAGATGTCAGGTAATAGCGCAGCGGATCAGGGTCATAGCGGCTCAAAAAGTCCAATCCCCATATAGCCCAATTTCTGCTGCCGGAGATCTTTTGTCCTTCCAAATTAAGGAATTCGTTCGCCGGCACATCGTATGGCAGGACAAAAGGTTCTTGTTTTTCTTCTCCAAAAAATGCGTCGAACTCCACACCTGCACCAGCTAATTCAGCCGGCCAGATGATGGCATGAAAAGGAATATTGTCTTTCCCAATAAAATAGAGTGTTTTCGCGTCCATATTTTTCCACCAAGAACGCCAGGCATCTGGCTGGCCGTGGATCTTGCTCCATTCAATTGACGCGGATAAATATCCGATCACCGCTTCAAACCATACATACAGACACTTGTTTTCCCATCCCTCAACCGGCACAGGAATACCCCATTCCAGATCTCTTGTGATCGGTCTTCCCCGCAGCCCTTCAGTTTGGATCTGCCCAAGCGACTGACGCAGCACATTCGGCCGCCAATAAGATTCTCTATCTTGTAGAAAAGTGGCGATATCACCCTGCAGTGTGCCCAGGTCCAGGAAGAAATGTTCTGTTTCCCGCAATTCCGGTGTGGACGTGTCGATCTTGGTTTGCGGATCGATCAGCAAGGTTGGGTCAAGTAAATTGCCGCATTGGTCACATTGGTCGCTGCGCGCATTTTTATATCCGCAAATATAACAGGTACCTTCTACATAGCGGTCCGGAAGAAACCTGCCCTGACTCGGTGAGTACCACTGCTTTTGTGTTTCTTTATACATGAATCCATTCTTCATCAAGGCCTGGAACATCGCCTGAGAGGCTTTAAAATGGTTTTCCGTGTGGGTTGACGTGAACAGATCATAGGTGATGCCCACTTTCTGAAATAACTCCAGGAAACCCGCGTGAAACCGTTGATACACCTCTTCAGGTGATACATTTTCCGCTTCCGCACGCATTGTGATGGGAGTGCCGTGTGAGTCTGTACCCGAAACCATTAATACCCGGTTTCCTTTTAGGCGGTGATAACGCGCGTAGATATCTGCCGGAAGGTATGATCCAGCTAGATTACCCGCGTGTATCTGTGAATTTCCATAAGGCCAGGCTACCGCGACTAAGATGGTTTCAGACATTAATTGATCTCCAAAAAAGGTATTTTTGTGATTTTATCATGGTTCATTTCTTGATGATACATCGCGGGTGGTACTGTGCCAAGACATTGTATCCACTCCAGGGGCCGATTTCGACAGAAGCTTTATCAAGCATAACAGGAATTATATAGCGGATAGAATCATCCACATCAGGTAATTGCTGCTTCAACACCTGGAAAGGGGTCTGGTAATCAAGGGAGGAATGTTCACGCACATTATTATAG
>JAUSPC010000125.1 GCA_030655835.1 Pelolinea sp. | reverse complement strand
TTGGGAACTTTTGCCGGATGCGTTCCGTCTAAATACTGGGAGCAGGCTGTGAAAAACAAAAATCAATTCTCCGCGCGGGATCACCAGCTTCTCTCCGCATACATTGATGGTGAATTATCCTCAAAGGATAAAAAATATGTTGAGAGGCTTCTGTCCGAGAACTCAAATGTGCTAAAAACCATTGAAAAAATTAAAAAAGTAAAGGCGTTACTTAAATATCTGCCTACCCGCAAAGTTCCCAGAAATTTTACGATCACGGCTCAAAAAACCCGAAGATTTTACCTACCTTCTTTTGCCGGAGTTTTTAGATATTCGACGGCTGTGTCCGCAGTGCTATTGGTGATCGTTCTCACGCTTGATTATTTTTCGCTTTTCCAGACACCGACAAACCAACTTAGTAAGGCAAGCTTGGCTGAAAAGTTAACAATGGTAGAGGATACCGGTGTAGAAGTGGGTAGATCTGCTCCCATCATCACCTGGCACCCAGCGTATCCTCAAGTAGCAGAAGGGTTCGGATATGAAGGGGGTGGGGGGGATAGCTCAGGCATGGGAGGAATGCCGCCTCAACCGCTTATTCCGGATTCGCTCGATGTGCCGCAGGAAAGTTTTTCTGCTCAAATTCCCATTCCAGAGGCTGAAACCCCACTTATCGAGGGTGAACAACTCCCGCAAGTGGTTGAAGAACAACCCCAGTCAGATACTGAAAGATCTGCTCTCGAATCGAAATCCCCAGTATATGGAAATGGACCAATATTAGGGATACGTCCAGTTGAGGAACAGGGAGAAATACGATCATTCGTTGTCCAGACCGAGCTAACAATTGAGGATACACAGGTGTTTTCTTTTCGTTTGGTTAAGATCCTGCTTGCTGGCTTAGTGCTTGTTTCAGCATTGTTGACCTTTTTCCTTCGTAAACAAAAGAAATAATTACATGAATAACAATAATTCCCGCGTGCTATAATTAGAACAATATTTCGGTTTATACACATGGCTAGAAAAACGACTACAAAAAAAACCACTAAACGGACAAGTTCCCGTAAACCAACGCGTAAACGCTCGAGTCCCATCAGCAGCCAATTGAGGAAGATCTCAAAAGAACGCAAAACAGATATCATTGGTGTTTTTCTATTAATTCTTGGTGTGATCACTCTGCTTGGTTTTTGGGGAAGAACGGAAGGGGATTTCACTGCGTGGATCATGATGTTCTTATCATGGATCGCCGGTATGGGGGCGATCATGTTCCCGTTCATGCTTTTATTGGTCGGTTTTTGGTTCGTTTTCAGGAATGAAAAAAGATTTCCAATGGTATCTCTCGAGAGATTGTTGGGGATTGTTTTTCTTTATCTAAATGTGCTCGCATGGATGCATTGGTTCGATGGCGGGGGTTGGGAAACCGCGGAGATTGGCGGCGGCGGCGGGTATGTAGGTGCTGTTTTTGAACGCTTATTGGTAGTGGCGCTGGGTGATTGGGGTGCTTTTGTTGTCCTGCTTGCCTGGACACTGATCGCGTTGGCTCTTTCATTTGATGTGTCCATTCCAGATCTGTTTCGAAATATCACTCAAAATGCAGCTAAAACGGGAAAATTAATTAAAAACACAACGGATAACCTATCAAATCCGGAACGGCGCACAGCCTCTATAGATACTGAAAGAAAAGTTGTCTTTATAAATGATGGAACGCAGCCCGATGGGTTTACCCCAATTCAAAAAAAGAGGATCAATTTATCCTTATCTAAAAAACCTGGCTCAAATTTGAACGCGCAAATCATCGAACAAAAAGAAACAGGATTGCCGGATGGTGTTTCCATCGAACGTGTGTACCATTCTGCGGAAAACACAATCAAATGGGAGCTGCCCTCCATTGATGAAATTTTAAATCCAATTTCTAAAACTGTTGTCATGAATAGTTTGGATGAGGAAAGAGCAAAGATCATCGAAGAGACACTGGCGTCTTTTGACGCTCCCGGACATGTGGTCGAGATCCACCGCGGGCCGACATTTACCCAATTTGGCATTGAGCCGGATTTTATTGAAACCAGAAAAGGGAAAATGCGCGTACGCATAAATAAGATCACCTCTCTGACCGATGACCTTGCGCTCGCAATGGCGGCCCCCAGAATTCGTGTTCAGGCGCCAGTTCCGGGTAGAAAATACATCGGAATTGAAGTGCCAAACGCGGAAGCCGAATTGGTGACATTACGGGAAGGGATGCAAAGTAGATCCTTCAAACGCTCACAGGCATTCCTTCGTTTTGTGCTTGGTAAAGACGTGGCAGGTAAACCTGTAACTGTTGATTTGGCAACCATGCCCCACCTGCTTATCGCGGGTACAACAGGTTCTGGTAAATCGGTTTGCATCAACGCGATCTTGTGCTGTTTATTGATGAATCGAACGCCCAACCAACTGCGATTTGTGATGGTTGACCCCAAGCGCGTTGAACTTACCGGTTATAACGGTATCCCCCATCTACTGACACCTGTGATCGTGGATACAGACAAAGTAGTGGGCACCCTCCAATGGATGTCGCGCGAGATGGACAGCCGCTACAAGAAATTTTCTGAAGTTGGCGCGCGCAATATTGACGATTTTAACTCTCGCCAGCCCAATAAATTGCCATATATCATTGTAGTTATTGATGAATTGGCTGATTTGATGATGATGGCGCCGGAAGAAACGGAACGCAACTTGAACCGAATAGCCCAGTTGGCACGGGCGACCGGGATTCATGTCATCATTGCAACCCAACGTCCTTCTGTGAATGTTATTACAGGCATGATCAAAGCGAATTTCCCTGCACGCCTTTCTTTCAAGGTGGTATCTGGGATAGATTCACGCGTTGTCTTGGATCAACCCGGGGCGGAACGCTTGATCGGTCTTGGAGACATGCTTTTCCAGGCACCGGATGCACCCGCTCCAAAACGCCTGCAGGGAGTTTATGTATCAAATAATGAGATCAAGAAACTGGTTGATTTTTGGAAGAGGCAGGCCCAAACGCTTGTTCCCCCTCAAAACAACAATAAGGATGAAACTGTTCCTCAGCCAGTGATCTCCTCAGCGACTCTAACCCAGACTCCGTTATTTGATGAATTATCCCTTCCCGATGAGGATCCGCTTCTAAATAAAGCGATTGCGATCATCAGGAAGGAAGAACGCGCTTCAATTTCCTTGTTGCAGAGAAAATTGCGCATAGGATACACTCGCGCTGCCCGGATGGTGGATCGTTTAGAAGAATTGGAGATCATTGGAAAACCGGAAGGAGCATCCAATGCAAGGACGGTGCTTGATTTTGGAGATGAAGAGGAATAGAAAATGGGCTGAAAATTTTCCAGCCCATTAGTTTATTTTTATAACCCTGCCGCTTTTCTAAGTGCGTCTGCTTTGTCGATGCGTTCCCATGCTAAATCAAGGTCGTCGCGGCCGAAATGTCCGTATGCCGCGATCTTCCGATAGATCGGTTTCCTGAGGTCAAGGTCACGGATGATGGCGCCCGGGCGAAGGTCAAATGTTTCATTCACGAGTTCCGCGATCCGTTCGTTGGGGATTTTCCCCGTATCAAATGTTTCCACATTCACGCTCACAGGCCGCGCGACACCGATTGCGTATGCAACCTGAATCTCACAGCGGTCCGCCAAACCAGCAGCAACCACGTTCT